>CALHXW010000366.1 GCA_938040325.1 uncultured bacterium
CCTGCACACCGCCGGCTTGGACAACCGAGCGGATACTCAAGAATCGCTGAAAGCACGGGGTTGTCCACAAGCCCTTGGAAGTCGGTACGGACGGAGTCCGACACGGCTCCCACATCCCCACAAGCCGCGGCGGCGGCGACTATGATCCCCGGGAATCATCAGGTGACCCGCAGCAGTCGTCGTGGCTAGTGTGGGCAACGTGAGTCTTGCGAACGTTGTCCAAGCCGCTCGTGGATAACGTGAGGTTTACGAACGTTATCCAGTCGGCGGTGTGGAGGTGGGTGAGGCCGCGCGGTTTAGACGGCCGCAACGTGTTTGCCTCACCCAGCTGTGCACGGACGACGTCAGCGGCGGCACGTTCAAAATGGCTAGAGTCGAGTCTAGCAGCGTTGCCGGAAACTCGAGACTCGATAACTTCCGGACAGGACGCTAGAAGTAGTAGCGGGCGCCGACTGAGCCGTCGAAGTCGAAGGCGACAAAGTCGACCAGCCAGAAGCCAGCGGCGGCTTCCATGAAGAGCTCCACCGGAGCATGTTTGAAGGTCCACGACAGCCCTGCTGCCCCGCGCCCTCCGAGGGCGGAGCGGGCTCGGTTGCCGTTGCCGTTGCCGCGACCGCTCCAGAAGAAGCTGAACTTCGGTCCGCCACCGATGAACCAGTCGAGCTGACCTGCACTGAAGCTTCGCAGCCCGTACTGAAAGAGCAGGTCGGCATGGGTGTGGAAGTTGTTGCCGCCGAAGAAGCCCACCCCGACACCGAAGTCGAGCGCCATGGTGTCTTGCAGGTAGACCTTGCCCGACACACCTGACGGGTCCCCAAGCATCACGCCGATGCCGAACGGGCCAGGCTTCTTCGCGTCGACGGGCGTTGACACGCTGAGGCCGATGAGGGCCGCAGCAGCGATCATGGCTGAGCGGAGAGTGGGGGTGACGTTCAGCATAGCTCCTCAAGGGTCCCAGGGGGCCGCATGGTAGCGGCAGCGCCGTGGTTGTCGAGGTTCTTGGAGCGGACGCCTCCTAGTCCGCGAAGAAGTGCTGGAGGTAGACGACGAAGAGTGCCCCGATGAGGAGCCAGTCCGCGAGCATGAAGCTCATGCGCTTTCGGATGGGTGAGAGCGTCTTGCCAAAGCCGACCCAGATGAGGTCGTTTTTCATGTTGTAGGCGCACTGGGCCAAGACGACGATGAAGATCCAGCGTGGCGCCTCCGTCTGGGAGGCCAGCAGGAACAGGAGCGTGGCGGCGACGAAGAAGAGCTCAGCGCTGAGACACGACATCATCCAGTACAGGTTGTCGGGACGTTGCGGGACGCGACCGAACCTCCATGCCTGAGGCGTCCCTGGGAGGGGAAGCTGCTCGATCATCAGCTCGAACATGAACGGCAACACAATGAAGTAGAGCGCGTGGATCATCAGCGCGACCTGGACGGCCCCATCGACGCCTAAGGTTGCGTTGAGGGCATAGGCGCCGCCGGTCTGCTGGCAATAGAGAACAAGGAATCCGACGGTCCCAAAGGGGATCAGCAGGGACGCTGCGGCCAAGAGCCTGCCGCGAGCACCCTGGTAGGGCAGGAGTTTTGTGTCGGTTGCGAGCGTGTTGGACACCATCGACCCCTTGGAAATCGGTGCTTGAGCAGTTTTCGAACCGCGTGGTACAAAAGCGAGGCTATGCCCCTGGGATATCGCGTGTCAACGCTATCGTACCGTTTGGTACAAAAACTATGAGTGAGGCTCGGAAGAAGCGACCGCGCGGCAGACCGAAGACGGTCGATCGTGATGGAGCCGTCGAGCGCGCGATGCTCAACTACTGGCGCCACGGGCTCAGCCGGTTGTCTCTCAATGAGGTCTGCCGGCGCGTGAACATCTCCAAGCCGGCCCTCTATCGCGAGTTCGGCAGCGAGGATGGTTTGCAGGCGGCAGCCCTCGCTCTCTACCGAAAGCTCGCTGTCGTCCCGTTGCTGGAGCTGCTTGGAGGACCGCACGCGATGGCGGATGTGATCGAGCAGGCGCTGGTGACGATGACCTCGGCGCGTGAGGTGCCGGCGGGCTGCCTATTCACTCGCATGCGGCTTGCGGGGCCGCACCTGGGTCCGGAGACTCGCACGGCCGTGGAGCAGCTCGAGCGCGAGCGCCGCGATGCCTTTGTCGCGTGGTACCGCCGAGGACTTGCGCGGAATGAGGCCAATCCAGCCATTGCTGCAGAGACCGCCGGCGCGTACCTCGACACTCAGATCACCACCGTGTTGGTCCAGATGACGTCCGGAGAGGCGCCAGCGTTGGTTCTGGCGCAGGCGCGCCTGGCATTTAGCGTGTTAACGACGTAGGTCGCGTCACGACGAAATCAACGGCGCGAACAAGAGTACGCCAACGATGCGGCGAGGCTGTGCCGGTGGGCATCGCCGGCTGATTTTCGTGTCGCGATCCCCAGCGCCATCGCGAGGGCGGCACGGACGCCAGCTATGCTGAGATCAAGCAGGCCTTCCTCGACCAGCTGCAAGACGGTACCGGCGTGTGTGCGCTGCCCTTCACGTGCCCCTGATCATCTGCTGCTGCGTGGGCCCGTGAACGGCTCATGCAGCCTCCACTAGTGACAGGCACCAACTAAAGCGGGTGTCCCCTTCTCATTGCTCAGTTGGCGCCTCTGGTCGTGGGCGTTTTCGACTTCACGTTCGTGCTGCCGTCTGCCTATGGTGCGACGCCTATTGAGGAGCAGCCCATACGATGCAACTCCGTTTCTTCCTGCTGAGCGTGATGTTCTCAAGCGCTCTGGCCTGCGCTTCGAGCCATCAATCGCCCGTGCGTTCGGTAACAGCCGACCTGGTCATTGCGGACGTGAACGTCATCTCGATGGTGGGCGACTCCGCGGTGCAGGCTGGCAGCACCGTGGTGGTCCGCGGCGACCGGATCGTCTGGGTCGGAGCCTCGACGGACGCACCCGCTTTGAAGGGCGACCCTGTCAGGATCGACGGCAGCGGTCAGTTCTTGATTCCCGGGCTCTCCGACATGCACGCCCATCTCCCTGACCCAAGCCACGACAGCGAAGGCGCCTTCGACACGGCGACCTACCTTCAGCTGTACCTTGAGGCAGGAGTGACTTCGCTCCGCTCGATGCGGGGTCACGCGTCGCATCGAGCGCTGCGTGAGGCGATTCGGTCCGGTGAGCTTGCAGGGCCCGACCTCTATCTGGGCTCAGAAGCCGTCGCGGTGGACACCCTGTCGCTTGCGCAGGCACGCGCGATCGCCGCCAAAGCGGTCACGCAGGGCGCAAGCTTCATCAAGCTCCTCCGGATTGGCGATGAAACGAGCTTTTTGAACCTGAGCCAGGCCGCACGTGAAGTGTCGCTTGGCGTGGCGGGACACCGTCCGGCCTCGGCGTCACCCGATCTCCTTATCGAGCACGGCTATCGTTCGCTCGAGCACCTGCACGGCATGATGACCAAAGACGAGCAGCCGCCGGCCAAACTTGCCGCCATGGCAACGCAGCTCTCTTCCCCGACCCTTTTCCACTGCCCGACCCTCCATTGGTACGCCCTGCGTCTCGGCGTTTACGCGCCTGAGGCCTTCAGCTCCTCGCCGGCGATGACCCGGGTGTCTGCTGACATGCGCGCGACATGGACCAAAGCGCTGCACAAGACACGCGAGGGGGCAGCCGTTGACGGACCGCGCGACACGACGCCCATCGCGCGCCGGCTTGAGGTTCTGAAAGTCCTGGCGGACGCTGGCGCCAAGCTGGTCATTGGCCCCGACCCAGCCGGGGCCTTTGGCCTGCCGGGCTATTCGGTTCATGAAGAGATGCGCTTGTTTGCCGATGCCGGCCTAAAGCCGATGGCGATCTTACGCGCGGCGACACTCTATCCCGCACAACTGCGCAACGCCGACGACGAAGGCACGATTCGGGTGGGCAACGTCGCCAACCTGGTGGTCTTGGCGAAGAACCCGCTCGAGTCCGTTGACCATATCAGCAGCGTTGTGGCCACGGTCCACCGGGGCCGGTGGGCTCGACACGTGCGCTAAACGCTATGGAGCGACCGGCTTCCTGCGTAGGATGTAAGTTCAATAGCCGCAGGTTGCTGCCCGAAGGCAGCCGAGCCGCATACATCCACGCAATGAGCCGGCCGTGTAGATGGCTTCCCACCTGCCTCGGGATACGTGCCTGACGAAGAACGCGGGCTCAACGCGGGTTGGGGGACGCAGTCCCTCGGGTATCGCCCACGACGGGAGAATTTCAGCAGCCTGCTAGACTGCGCGCTAAAGCGCGCAGTGTTGGCAACACTGCTAAGTCCTTCGCTCGCCCGGCTTGAACTTTCAGCTCGATGTACTTCGACAACGACAAGACCTGGACCCGGAGACCATCAATGTCGAAACGCCGCGCGTTCGGCAGAAGGGCTGCGTAGTCTTCGTCGTCGCCAATCGCACCGAGGAAGTCTACCCGACCGAATCGCGTCCTCAGCAACTTGTGGCCGCTGGAGGCCAGGTGGGTCTCGTCGACCGTTAGTCGCCTGCCGTTCTGGATACGCACGTACGCGTCGAGCTCCTCGAGAGCCGCCAAGATCTTTGCGATGTTCCCTGGTGTGCGGTCATACACAAGATCCAAATCGAATGTCGTCAGCGGGGCACCATGGATGACGGCGCTCACCATCCCGACGACAATGTGTTGGACGCCATGGCGTTCCAATAACCTCAAGACTGCTTCGACGTCAGTCGGCGATGGGTTTGGCACGATGCAACCAAGCGACGGAGAGCTGCCAAGACCGATGATGTCGGAGTCGTTCTAGCGGGGTGCGGGCAAGCGCCTCGTGGATGAGTTCAAGGTCGACGCCAGTGTC
>CALHXW010000367.1 GCA_938040325.1 uncultured bacterium
GCGTAAGCGTAAGCGTAAGCGTAAGCGTAAGCGTAAGCGTAAGCGTAAGCGTAAGCGTAAGCGTAAGCGTAAGCGTAAGCGTAAGCGTAAGCGTAAGCGTAAGCGTAAGCGTAAGCGTAAGCGTAAGCGTAAGCGTAAGCGCGGCTCTGGGGAGAGAGAGCCGCGCCCGCGTCCGACGCTACTGGATGAAGCCGTTGAGCTCGAAGCTGTTGACCTGGTCGACCCTGCCGGTCTCGGTGTCCACGAACGTGATCCAGCCGGTGGGGTTATCGAGCGCAATCGCGACCTTACCGACGCTTGGCATCGCACCGACGAAGATGGGCGCGTACGTCGTGTCGTACGGGATGACCGCAAACGAGCTTGTGGACACGCGGTGGACCTGGTGCGCGTCCGCCGTGCCGCCTGGAATCAGCGCGAAGAGCTCGGCGCTGTCGTCGGTGAACGTGATCTCGCCGATCGGTGCATCGGTGGTGATGAGCTTCGGATAGCCGGTCGCCAGGTCGAGGAGCGTGTACGCATGGGTCGACTGGGCTTGGGGCGTCGCGCCTGGCGAGTAGTGGTGGACCAGCGCCGCCATCTGCCCGTTGGGTGCGACCAAGACCTTCTGGATTGGCTTGAGCGTTGGCTGAGCAACGACCGCTCCCGAGTTGGTGTCGAGCATGCCCACCGCGAACGTGTCTGAGCCGGTCGTGTAGAGCAGCGCCCGATCGCCCGAGTCCGTCAGCACGGACGAGCCGAAGGGCGCGCCCGTGGCGGTGAGCGTCACGTGTGGGTTGGCAGCGAGGGCCGCGGACGTCGCTAGCGCCGGGTCGGCTGCAGGATCGGGCGGTGTCGGGGCCACGAGAAACGCGTCGGGGATCCCGATGAGCGCAACGCGCTGGGTGGCCTTCATGGGCACGATCGCGGTGCTGCCGTCCGGCGTCAGATCCAAGTCACTGGGCCAGTCGTCGAGGTCGAGCCGCGCGCGCGTGTGCTGCTCGAGGTCCACCAGCGTCAGCGCAGGCGACGCCAGGTCGCGCACGACCGCATAGCGACCGTTCGGCGTGACCGCGATCTCTCGGTCGGCAGGCGCGGCGAAGGGGTCATCGGTGACCGGGACCGGCGGCAGGAACATGTCGCCGTCGATGAGGTCGAGCACGGCACCGCTGATGCCGTTGCGGCAGAACCAGAGCACGAGCCGCCCGTCGTCGGTGAAGTGGATGTCCTCTGGCTCAAAGCCGATGGCGAGGTTGAAGACCTCGGCAGCCTCCGCCCCATCGCCAAGGTAGATCGCGCTGACGTCCTGGAGCGAGCCGAAGCCGCCGGTCGAGCCGACACGATGGTCGTACCACGCGAAGGCCCAGCGGCCGTCGGCAGACAGCTCGAGCCGGTTGTGGTCAGGCAAGACGTCGAGGTAGTGCACGTCAAACTCGGACGCACCGGGCGCTGCCCCGACCACTGGCCGGACGATCGCAATGTCGTCTGTCCCAGCGTTGAGCACGACGGCGCCGTCGTTTCCGGGAAGCGCGCGGACAAGAACCGGCTCGACGCCGACCTCGACCAAGCTGATCTGCAGGGTGGTCGCGTTGACGACGACCAGCGCATCGAGGCCAGCGGACGGGATGTAGAGAAAGCCCTCGCCGGTCTCAGGCGTGCGGAGGTCGAAGTCGAGCTCCTCCTCGGGGTCTGGCGGCGGCGGGAAGGTGTCGGTGGGCCCGACGTCCGCTGTGTCGCTCGGGAAGCCGTCGTGGGGCTGGCTGGTGGTGACGTCGCCGCCAGCGTCCGGCGCCTGCCAGACGCCCGTGTCGCTGAAGCTTGCCGTGTCTGAGCTGCCGCTGAAGTTCTCGAAGCCAGCGTCGTCATCGCCGCAGGCTGCAAGGAGTAGCAGCGACGCCAAGAGCAGGGCTGAGACCATCGAAGGACGAGACCCGGAGCATGTGGTGGGTGGTGTGTTCATGTGAGACTCCTTTAGAAGCGCAGGTCGACGTGCATGCCGCCGACGACGCCCGAGAGGTTGAGACCGCCAAGGTCGAGGGGCTTGGTGTTGGGCACCTCCGAGGAGAGCCGAACGTCCGAAAAGTCGGCATCCAGGCGACCGCTGTAGCCAACGACCGCGCGCCAGCGCAGGGCGAGGTCGTCGCTGATCGTCCACAGCAGCTCCAGTCCGCCCCGGGCGGTGGCCCCTGCGGTCCAGGTCGAGTCGCTTCCGGTCCGACCGTCGATGTGTGCCTTGATCTCCGCTGCCTGCGCTTCGAGCTCCACATGGCCGACGACGTAGAGCCAGCGCCCAACGATGGGCAGGCGTCCGCGCAGCCCGCCGACAAGGACGTGCGACTGAGCCTCAAGGTCGAGGGCGCGACTCTCGAGGGCTCGCTGGACCCCGAGGAAGCGGTAGCCGACGACGACGTCGAGGTCGAACGCCGTGCCGATGCCAAAGCCGAGCGTCACGCCTGGTGAGATCACCGCGTCGTTATCGGTGACGGCGCCGACCGTCGCCGAGCTCGGCCGCAAGACCTCGGTCTCCAGCGACACGGCCAGATCGCCCTGAGCGGCGTGGACGCTTGCCGACATCGTCATGAGGGCGCCGACAACGAGCCCAAACACAAGCGCTCGTGCCAGCTGCAGCTTCCGCGATGGCCTCGCCGCCAGTTTCGGTGCGTTTGCATCGCTCGAGTGGAGCGCCTTTGGGGGGATTCGGTGGGTGTGCATCATGAAAGACCTCATTGTCCGGCTCGCTCGAAGGCGTCGTGAAAGAAGATGCCGACCGCTTCGACGGCCGCATCGAGGAAGGTGGCTTGGCTGGGCCAGGTGACGAGTGTGCCGCCGCCGCGCGGGCTCCAGGTGGCCACGGTGTCGACGGCCGGCATCACGTAGAGCTCCTCGGCCCCGCCAGGGATGAGCGAGGACTCGGGGTGGAGCGTCATGAGGTCGACGGACACGAGGAAGTCGTCTGCGCCCAGGTGGGTCAGCACGTAGAGCCGGCCCAGAGCTTGCGAGATGATGACGGCTGATGGTGCCCCGGTGCGGCCGAAGGCGGTGACGCGGTCGGTCTCGGTGTCGATGACGCTGACGGCGTCGGTGTCGCCGGGATGAAAGGCAATGAAGAGCTCGGTGCCGTCGATAGGCGCAATCCGTGTGATCGGGCGCTTGGCGTTGCGCGTGCGAAACGACTTCTGCTCGGCGTCATCAGCCGCCGCGAGGTCGACCACGTGAAAGGTCGTGCCGCCGCTTCGGTGAACGAGCGCGTGGGGCCGACCCTCGTGGCTGTAGATCTGCACCCGATCCACACCCGGGCTGAGGTGGAGGACTTGGCTGGTGTTGGTGGCGAGGCGCGTCAGCGTCAGCGTGCCCTGAGCCGGGCTCGACATGACCGTGATGATGCGGCCGTCGGGCAGCGTGGTCGCGGCGACTTCGCCACCGCTGGAGAGCCCGGCGAGCTGCGTCAGGCGGACGTCAAAGGCGGGCTCACCGGCCTCGGTGGCGACGCTTGCGAAGACGTTGAGCGCGTAGACCGAGTTCCCTTCGACGGTCGTGACGATGGCCCAGAGGGAGTCGTCGTCGGGGTCGGCCTGGAACGTCACGTCGCGCGGGGTTCGGATGCCGCCGGTCGTCAGGCTCACGAGCGGGACGCTCCGCTCACGCGCGCTCGGGTCGCTGAGGTCGAGGATACCGACGTGCTCAGCCGACAAGATGAACGCGAAGCGACGGCCACCGACCGCTTCGGGGGACGGCACGATCGCCGTTGGTGCGCCGCCCAGCGAGGCGAGCGAGCGCCGAGTCACCGCTTCCTCGGGGTCGACCCCGTCGCGCAGGTCGATGAAGGCGATCTCAGACGCGTTGTGAAACACGGTCGTTGCCGTGTCGGGCGGAAAGAAGGCGATGGCCGCGTCGGCGGCGGGCGACACCGACAGCGCAGGAAACGGACTGCCGAGCGTGTAGGTGGTTCGCAGGCCGTCAGCGTCGATGCGATCGAGACGCTCCGCCTCGCGGCTCAGCACCAGCGCGCCGCGATCCTGAGGCAGCGTTGTGGTCAGCGATGGCGCACCCACCAGGTCCTGACGGCTGACGGAGCGGATCTCGCCGCCATCGACCGCGACCCGCACAAGCTCGCCGGTCACGCGGTCGGCCGCGAGCAGGTGGTCGCCGACGGCCAGCGGCGGCAGAGGATTGGGTGCGGCAGAGTCCGTGAGATCCGGACAGCCAGTAAAGAGCAGAACGCTCGGCAGGACGCCGAGCAGCACGTGGACTCGCATGGTAACTCCCTGTGTTCGAACGGCGTCTCAGCAACGCCGTCGGTCAGCGCTGGACAGTGCAGCCGGCGTGCCAACCTCCAAATCTCACAGGTTGATCTGCAAGATCATAAGGTTAGGCCAACAAGGACCTCGCGCCGGGCGCCCAGGCACTGGTCGGTGTAAAGTGGCTAGCCACTCATGCGCTGATGACGACGATTGACGTCCGGCGTCGCCCCCACGACAATCCGGCTTCGACGCATCTAGGAGAGCCCCATGGACACCGAACTCAAAACTGCTTTTGACGGCGCCGTCGCGAACTCGAAGAACCTTCCCAAGCAGCCTCCGCAGGTCCAGCTCGACCTCTATGGGCTCTTTAAGCAGGCCACCCACGGCGACGTCTCGGGCAAGCGCCCAGGCGCGTTCGATATCCGCGGCCGTGCCAAGTGGGACGCGTGGAAGTCTCGCAAAGGCGCGTCCGCTGACGCGGCCGCTCAGCAGTACATCGACTACGTCGCGAAGCTCGCTAACGGGTGACGGAGCGACACGCAGCCAAGCGTCCGCCCGATCTTCATCCGATCGAAGCCTCCGCGCTCCATGCGCGGCGCGAGCGCGTGTTCCTGGTCCTGGCCGGGTTGTTTCTCGGCTCGCTGACGATGCTCAACATCTTGGGCATCACGCGGTTCATCGATCTCTCGTTCGAGTTCGCCGGCCTACACGTTCCAATGTGGGTCGCCATCGGCGTGCTGCCCTACCCCATCACGTTCCTGTGCACCGACTTCATCAGCGAGCTCTACGGCGAAAAGCGCGCCAACGGTGTGGTTTGGACGGGCTTGCTGCTCAACCTGTGGGTGGCGCTCATCCTCTTCGTGGGTGGTGCAGCACCAGGTGGCGAGCCGCTGGACCCGACGACCGGGGAGCTCGTGAAAGACGCCGCGGGGCGCCTGCCTATCTTCTTCGAGGTCAAAGAGCTCGCGTTCGGCGCCATGTTCGCGTCGATGGTGGCGTACCTCGTAGCGCAGCTTGTGGACGTGCGGCTCTTTCACTTCTGGAAGAAGCGCACGGGCGGAAAGCACCTCTGGCTCCGCAACAACGGCTCAACGCTGGTCAGCCAGCTGGTGGACTCGACCGCCGTCATCTTGGTGACCGCTTGGGTGGCTCGCGAGTCGCTGCCGGACCAGCCTCTGCTGACGCTCATCCTCTCGGGGTATGTGTTTAAGATGGTGATCGCCATCATCGACACGGGCCCCTTCTATCTGGGCGTGCGCTTTCTGCGCGGCTACCTACAGATCGATCCAAACGCGGAGCTCTCGGCGTCGTCTGTGGACACAAAGAACACGAGGGACAACAAAGGCGGGGGTGTTCGGTGAGCGGCTGGGCCATTGATCTAGGAACGACCAACTGCGGCGTTGCGCGCTGGGACAAAGAGAACGACCGGCCGACGCTGCTGGAGCTGCCCAACATCTGCCGGAAAGCCGGCGGGGCCGACCACTTGGAAGCACCGCGCCTCGTGCCGTCTGCGGTCCACCTGGTCGAGCCGGAGGGCTTCAAGGCATGGCTGGGCACCTGGGGCATCTTCAAGAAGCGCCTCTGGGGCAAGCACGCGTTCATCGGCCGGCAGGCCCTCGAGCGCAACGACACCCAGCACAACCCCGAGTTCGCGCCGACCTTTAAGGGCGCGTTGTCACGCTCGGCGATGAAGCACCTCGCCCGCCTTGACGGCAAGCCCTACACGGCCCGGGACATCGCGCGCGTGTTCATGCGCGAGCTCGTCAACGAGGTCCGTGAGGTCACGGGCGAGCGCATCAAGGAGCTCGTCGTCACGACGCCAGTCGACAGCTACGAGTCCTACCGGGCCGAGGTCCAGCGCGTCTGTCAGAGCGTCGGCATCAAGAAGGTCCGCTTCATCGACGAGCCCGTTGCCGCCGCGGTGGGCTACGGCCTCGGTCTCAAGCGCAAGCGCCACGTCTTGGTGGTCGACTTCGGTGCGGGCACGATCGACCTGGCGCTGGTCGCGCTGACCGCCAAGGGCATCGAAGAGGGCCGCTGCGAGGTCATCGCCAAGGAAGGACGCGCCATCGGCGGCAACCTGGTCGATCGGTGGCTCGTCCAAGAGTTCTGCGAGCAGCTCGACTACCCACTGCGCGAGGGCGACCGGGACGAGAAGACGGCGTTCTGGTACCGGATGATGCTCGATGAAGCGCGCAGGGTGAAAGAGTCGGTCTTTTTCAAAGAAAAGGATGCGTTCTACCTGACACCGCCTGAGGAGATGCGGGCGTTCGAAGCCCGAATTCGCGGCGACGCGAACCTGCTTGAGGTCACCCAGCAGGGCATCCAGGACATCTTGGAAAAGCGTGGCCTGTACGAGGCCCTGGAGGAGCTCAGCGATGAGATCCTAGACGCCGCGATGAAGCGGGGCGTCGGCGTCGACGACATCGACGACGTGCTGATGGTCGGCGGCAGCACGCTGCTACCGCACGTCTACAAGGTCTTCGAGGAGCGCTATGGCCGCGACCGCGTGCGGGCATGGCAGCCCTTCGAGGCCGTCGCGTACGGCGCGTGTGCGTTTGCCGCCAATCAGGTCACTCAGACCGACTTCATCGTGCACGACTATGCGTTCATCACCTACGACGCGAAGACCCACGAGCCGCAGTACACGACCATTGTCCCCAAGGGCACACGGTTTCCGACTTCGCGCGATATCTGGCGGCGCCAGCTGGTTCCAACCTGCTCGCTTGGCGAGCCCGAGCACTACTTCAAGCTCGTGATCAGCGAGGTCGGCGACGCCGAACCAGAGGACCGGCGCTTCTCGTGGGATGAGACCGGAAAGCTCCACAAGCTCGGCGGTAAGTCGGGCACGGGCTCCGAGAAGGTCATCGTGAACCTCAACGACGCCAACCCGACGCTCGGCTACCTCAAGCCGCCTCACGCGCCGAGCGACCGCAAGCCTCGGCTTGAGATCTCGTTTGGCATCAACGAAGAGCGCTGGCTCATCGCCACGGTTGAGGACCTCAAGACCAAGAAGACGCTGATGGACAATGAGCCGGTGGTCCGCCTGCTCTGACGCTCGCGGCCAGCGAGGGCCGCCGGCACACCGGCGCCCGACGGGCTCTTTGCGTTCCTCGGGCTTGAGTTGGCGTGTTCGTCCTGCGTCCTCGCGCCCCCAATCTCGTCAGGCGCCGGGGCACCGACGCTGGGCGTCGCTCCTCGGTCACTTATCCCGAGAAACTCCCTCGTCGCTCCTTCAGCGACGGCCCAAGACCGCGCCGATCCGCACGCTACCCACCCATTCGGTGCTCTAGCCGCACCCGGGCGAACCGTGGCCTCAGCTGGCTTGAACTAAGCCGACGAACTGAGTAAAGGCTCCGGGACGGCGCGAACACGTGGTCGGTGCGCCCGCAACACAACGCTCGATGGTTGGGCCCCGTGGTCTCAACGCACCGAACTCTCGGAGGTCCCGTAGATGCACATGCACAAGCTGTTCATCTCTTTGGTCGCTGGCGGCATGCTCGTCGCGGCGGGTTGTGCTGACGACGGCGCTGATGGCGCTGACGGCCCCGCCGGCAGGACGGGTCCACAGGGCCTGCAAGGTGACAAGGGAGACCCCGGCGGCCCCGGGCTACCGGGGGCGGACGGAAGCGACGGTGTCAAAGGAGACCCTGGCGAGGACGGCGCGGACGGAGAGCCCGGCGCTAACGGGGTCGACGGAACCGACGGAGCCGACGGCGTCGACGGCATCGATGCACCCTGCGCGCTCGAGCCAGCCCTCGACGCCATCGTCACCGGCCCGCTGCCGGCCGACTTCTTCGTCGGCATCGAGAGCGACCCCATCCAGCTGATGGTGACGGACTCGGACGGCACCGACGTGACGGCAGACGTCGACATCCGCATCGCTGGGTCCTTCGCCGCCGTGTCGTGGACCGACACCCCTGGCGAGC
>CALHXW010000368.1 GCA_938040325.1 uncultured bacterium
CAGCTGTCGGGCAACGAATCGACCATCGGCTACTTCGACATCTCTTCACAGACGACCGGCAGCGCGACGTTCAAGCGCCGCGGTACGACGAAGGTTGCCGACAAAGATGGCAAGCCAGTTGAAGTGGTTCGCTGGTCCGTGAGCGGCGTCGGCGACGGAATCGACGAGCTCTTCGTTGGGAGTCGTGGCCAGCTTATCGGTCTCAAGGGCGACCTCCAGCTGCTCCGCAAGGGGTGGGCCTGGATGGATGATGACGCTGATGAAGGCGACGCCAAGAAGACCGACGCCAAGAAGACGGACGCCAAGAAGGGCGACGCCAAAAAGGGCGACGCCAAGAAGACGGACGCCAAGAAGACGGACGCCAAGAAAACGGACGCCAAGAAGACCGACAGCGACGATTAGCCCCAAGACAAGCGCCATTTTCGAGCGAGGCGAACGCTCCGGTGCTTGCCAGCAGTGTCGGCCGAAATGAAGGCCTTCCGAGCATCGTCGAGTTCAGGTGAGCGAAGCGAACGCACGGACGTGGCTGGCGAGTGCATTGCCTTCGCCGAACGCGGTCGTGATTCTCCTCATCCCTCGGCCTGCAGCGACGTCAACTCACGCCAAATGGTCAAAACCCCTGACACGGACCACTAGGCATCTTCGCGAGAAGCCGTCATCATCGACCCAACCGATCGGAGCCCGATTCCGTTGGCTCCGGAGCTACAGGACTGCTTGTGCGACACCTCTTTCTGATGGACCCGATCGAGTCGGTGTTGGTCGATCGCGACTCGACCTTTGCACTCATGGTGGAGGCGCAGCGTCGCGAGCATGAGGTGCTGTACGCTACTGTCGACAACCTCTTCGCGCGCGACGGAAAGGCCTATGCGGTCGCCCAACCAGCGGAGCTGAGACCCGTCCAGGGCCAGCACGCGCGGCTCGGCGCAGAGCTGACGTTGGGGCTCGATGAGGTGGATGTGGTGTGGATGCGGAAAGATCCGCCGTTTCACATGGGCTACATCTTCAACACCTACCTCCTCGACTACGTGTCCCGGCCAACGGTCGTGGTGAACGCCCCAGCAGGGCTCCGCGCCCTCAACGAGAAGGCATGGGCGTTGCGCTTTCCTGAGCTCGTGCCGACATCACTCGTGACGCAGTCCATGAGCCAGATCCGCGCGCTCGCTGAAGAGCTGGGCACGATCGTGGTCAAGCCGCTCGACGGCAACGGTGGCGAAGGCGTGTTCATCGTTCGTGCAGACGATCCCAACATCGGGGTGATCCTCGAAGCCTCAACGCGCCATGGCCAACGCAAGATCCTCGCTCAGCGGTACCTCCCAGAGGCCGTTGAGGGCGACAAGCGCATTATCCTCGTCGATGGCGAGGTCGTTGGGGCGACGCTCCGCGTCCCAACCGGGGTCGACCACCGAGGCAACATCCACGTTGGTGCTCGCGTTCAAGCCACCCGGCTGACGACACAGGAAAAGGTCATCTGCGACACACTAGGACCTTGGCTTAAGGCCGAGGGCCAAGTCTTCGTTGGTATCGATGTCATCGGCGACAAGCTCACCGAGGTCAACGTCACGAGCCCAACGGGCATCCACGAGATCAACGCGTTCGACAACGTGTGTCTTGAGGCGCTCATCGTCGATGCAGCGCTCGCACGCCGCGCGGCAAGCTGAGGCCATGAGCGCCGAGCTCAGCGGGTTCCGACGTCTATTGGCCGCGTCAGCAGCTGGACTCGTTGCTCTGTTGCTGGGGCTCTCTGGACAAGTACAGGCATCCAGCGGGAGCGATGCGCGCCTCGTCGAGACGTATCGCGAGATGCTCGCCGACGATCCGAACCACGAGTATGCGCTTGAGCGGCTTCTCGAAGTGGCGCACGGCGCGGGCGGGGTCTCGGCCCTCGTCACGGACTATCGACAAGAGCTCAAGAAGAAGCCGCGATCCTATGCGCGCTGGATGGTGCTCGGTCACTTGCTCCTCGCCTCTGACCGGCATGACGAGGCCTTAGCGGCCTATGAGCGTGCGTCCGAGATCGCTCCGAAGCGCGCCGAGCCGGTGCACGCGAAGGCGAGGTTGCTCAAGGGGCTTGCCCGCTGGAAGGGCGCGTTGACGGCGTTCGACATTGCGCTCGAGCGGACACGCGGCACGTCGCGCAAACAAGAGCTCTTGCGTGAGGCCGTGGAGACGGCCGTCGAGGCGAGCTCCGACGTAGCGCTCGAGCGGTACGCAGCCGCTCTAGTGGCAACCCAACCGCGCAGCGTCGACCTGCGGATGCAGCTCGCGGCCCTGCTTGGTCGAGCCGGGAAGCTCGATCGGTCGCTCGCGACCTGGAGAGACGCCGAGCGCTTGGCCCGCGGCCGACTGTCAGCGTCGATCATCATCGACAAGGAAATGGCGTTGCTCCAACAGAGAGCGGGCGATCTGGTGGCCGCGGAGGCAGCGTGGCGACGCGGTCTGAAGAGGCTGAGCAAGCGCCACTATGAGCGGCCGACCTTTCTTTTGGGTTTGCTTGGTGTCTACAGGCAACAGGATCGGCTCTCGGAGCTCCTCACGGAGCTGGCACCACAGATGAAGCGGGACCACGCCGTCACAGTGGCGGTGGCACGCATCCACGAGGAGCTCTCCGACAGACCGTCGGCCATCGCTGCGTATCGTCAGGCGATTGAGCTGCAGCGGGCTGATCAGGAGTCCCGGCTGGCGCTCATTCGACTCGTCGAGCGGAGCGGTACGCCCAGTCAACTGATCGCCGAGTACGAGGCATTGATCGCCGCTTCGCCGGCCGAGCCACGCTTCGAGATCAAGCTCGCCGAGCTCCTGCTTCGTCAAGGGAAGTTCAAGCGTGGCCATGGTGCGCTGGTCAAGATCGCTCGGCGCTACTCACGAGATGCTGGCGTCCAGACGGCGATCGTCGAGCTGCTGCATCAGCATGGGGGCAAGCGAGGCCGCCAAGAGCTCGAGCGGGCCTACAAGCAGCTCGTGAAGCTTGAGCCTGACGACGATGGTCACGTGGTGAGCCTCGGGCAGCACTACTGGTCTACCGGAGACAAACCCAAGGCTCGAAAGACGTGGAAGCGGCTCGAGAAACTCGGTCGCAATCGAGCCGAAGGGCGCTTTTTTCATGCCGAGGTCCTCGCCGACCATGACCTCTTCGATGCTGCCTGGCCGCTCTATCGCGCGGCGCACGAAGCTCAGCCTGACAACAAAGAGTTCATTCGCGGCTATGCGACGGCTCTCGAGCGAGCCGGACGGGTCACCGACGCCGTCGCCCTCTGGGAGCAGGTCGGTGAGCGCGCCACGAGCGTCGCCGGGGGCACTCGGCTCGGTGGCGAGGCACGAAAGCGCAAGATTGCTCTGTGGCAGTCGTCCCGACGTCTCACGCGCGAGCGAAGGCGACTGGAGAAGGCATTCGGCGCGTCACCGCGTGATCTCGGCGTCGGCCATCTCCTCGCCAGTGTCTACGAGCACGAGCGCCGCTATGAGGAGAGCGTCCAAGTGCTTGAGAAGCTTCTGGGTGCGCATCCCAAAGACGAAGAGACGCTGCTAGCGCTCGCCGACAGCTACACGAGGCTACAACGACTCACCGACGGCATTGCGACGCTCGAAGCCTTGGCAGGCGTGGACGCGTCTGGGGCAGCTGGCCACATGTTGCGCGCTGCGACGCTTGCAGTGGCTGCGAGCGAAACCGCGCGCGCGAACGCGCTGCTTGCGCAGGTGGTTGCGCTGAAGCCTCGCGACCGCACGACGCTCGAGCAGCTTGGCGATCTGTACTCGCGCCTCGGGCGCTCGGACGAAGCGATCAGCGCCTGGCGTGATGCGGCCCACGCAGAGCCGAGCAATGCGTCACTGAGCTTCAAGCTCGCTGCGATCTACGCAAGCACCGGGGATGCAGTTCGTCACGAGCTCACCTTGATGCGCGTGCTGCGTGAGTCTCGCGAGCCAGCCGACGTGCTGGACGCAGGACGCGCGCTCACGGCGGCGGCCTTCGCCACGGGCCGTGCTGAGCGTCTGATGGCGGCCCTCGAGCCGCTCGCGGATGGGAGTGACCGGAGCGCGTATCGGACGCTGCTTGTCGATCTCTACTGGCGCACCACGCAACTTGCCGCGTTTACCCAGGACAGGGACGCACTGAATCGAGTCGGCTCACGAGGGCTCGACGTGCTCCTTCAGGCGGTGTCTGACGATGACCTGTCCGTGCGGGGCAGGGCTCTCGACGTGATTGTTGCGGTCCACCCGGCTGCAGCGACCGCTCAGCTCGGAAGACTCGTTAGAGAGCGCGCGTCTGCGGTGTCGGCAGCTACTGCGCTCGGTCACATTGGCACCAAGGCGGCTGTGGCGACGCTCGGGCAGCTTGCGCTCCAGCCTCCGACGCCACGGTCGCGTCGGTTGGGCATCTGGGCGCTCGGGCTGGTCGAGGACGGAGCCGCCGCCGAGCAGCTGGTGTTGCGGGCGAAGTCCGGCGGAACGCGCGACCGCTTGATGGCCCTCGCGGCCATCGGGGTCAGCGGGCATGTCGATGGACTAGAAGGCGCTGTGGTCGGCACCCGCAGCCCGGACACAACGCTCAAGCATGCGGCGGTCTGGGCGCTCGGACGGGTCGGCGACCCCAGCGCGCTGCCTGCGTTGGCGCGTCTTGCCGCGCACGCCGAGACTCTCGAGCCCAGGACAGTCAGCGTCTTGGTGTGGGCCCTGGCGCGTGTTGGAACTGCGCCGGCGCGAGACACGCTCGTCGACATGCTGTGGCGGCCCGGGCTCAACGGAAGCGACCTCATCTGGTCGGCGCTCGCGGGCGCCGGTGCGGCCAACGACGACCACGTGACCGCGACGTATGCCTCCATGGCGCGCCACACGAAAGGTTTCATCACCGACCCGCCTGGAATCCTGTTTCGCCCGCCGTCGCCAGCTAGAGACCAGCGGGAAGTGGACCCCGGCGTTCACGCGCGCATCCAGCAGCTTCTGGGGCGCCTCTGTGCCGGGCCGAACAGGCAGCGCCTCGCTGAGCTGGGCAAGGCGTTGACGTCGAGTGAGCAGCTTGCGCTGGGTCCGGGCTTCGGGGCTGCCACAACCATCGAGTTCCTGCGGCCCCACAAAGACCTGCTTGTCTCGCTGGTCGAGCGCGAGGGCGAGCCGCTGCGCGGTGTCTGGCTTCCCGTGCTTGCTCGCTGGGCCCGCGTGGCCCCGGCTGATGTGCCGGTCGACTGGGTTGCGCGGCAGGCCAACGGCGCGTTGATTCGTGGAGAGCATGTTGGGGCTCCGCTCGCCGCGCTTGAGACGATCCAGCGGTCGCCGACGGACCGAGCCATGGAGGCCTTGGCCCAGACCTATGACCCAGACTCCCTAGCCGTCGGGGCGCTGTCGGCACTCGGTCGCACCGTGGCGTCTTACGCCGAGACGCATCCGCTCGTGGGCCGGCTCGCGAGCCATCCGGTGGCGTCCGTTCGCTCCAGCACGATCGCCGCACTTGCGTCGCTCGCCGTACCGAGCACCTTTCGCATCGTGATCGATGCGCTGGAAGATCCGAGTCCACTGGTGAGGTCAGCAGCACTGGAGAGACTGCGCCGCTCGTCGGTCCCGCAAGCGCGTCGCGAGCTCTCTCGGCGTCAACGTCAGCCCCGCTCACCCAAGGCAGTCAACCCGCTCTAGCCCCGCAGTCGGCCTGCCCAAACAGGACGCTCTGAGCGCGTCATGCGCGTCTCAAGCGCTGGCGTCTGAGTGCGGATGCGGACTCTGCCGTCCGTGCCGCCAGCGATCCTGAGAGGCTATCGGGCGGCCTGACGATCGCGTGCTGTCGCGCCGTGAACCAGCGGAGGGCCACACGAAGACAGCCTCAGCAACATGCAACAGGTCGATCGGCTTGACGCTGTGGGAAGATGATCCCATGCTCACGCCTCGGGACCCCTCCGCCGGGGCTTCCACGGCACGCCCTTCTTCCAGACTCACCCAGATGACGAGGCTCATGAGATCGCCACAGCTGGTCTTGATTCGAGGCGACGGTAACGACGGCAGCGTCTATCCACTCGACAAGCAAGAGCAGACAATCGGTAGAGACGGAGACATCGCGTTCAATCGCGACGTCACACTCTCGCCTACGCACGCGACGTTCTACCGTTCCGACGACCGCCTTCACGTTCGTGACGAGCGCAGCACCAACGGCGTGTTTCTGCGGATCCATGCGCCCACAGCGCTCACGGACAACCAGCTCTTTCTGTGCGGCGAGCAGGTCTTCCGATTTGAGCGCTATCGCGCGGTGCCCGTGACGATCGGCGTCGACGGCGCCGTCTTCGGCGGCACACCGATCTCGCCATGGCGCTTTCGAGTCATGCAGGTGCTGCACGGGGGCCACCCTGGGCTGGCCTTTTGCGCACGCAAGCGCTCGATGACGGTTGGGCGTGAAGACTGCGACATCAACTTCTACCAAGACCCCTACATCAGCCACTACCACAGCCGTCTCGAAGAACGTGGCGGGCAGTTTGTGCTGACAGACTTGGACAGCCGTAACGGCACCTTCGTGCGTATCGCCGACCAAGCGGTCGTCCAAGAAGGGGACCACCTCTTCATCGGGCGGCAGCTCCTCCGGGTCGAAGACGCAGGTTAGCGGCAGGGCAAGGCAGCCAAGCTGAGTCTCGCAAGACGCCGCTGCGCTGTTGGCGGGCGTTTGTTAGGTCCGCGCGACGCGCCGGTGCGTTAGCTGTTGACCGCGAAGAAGGCAGCGACGCCGATACCGAGCAGCGCGACGATGGCGAGGATCCAAACCCACGGCGGGCCACTCTTGCTGAGGTCGTTGTCGTCGTAGTCTGACGCCGACATGGCCTGGGTCGGATGGATCTTTGCGTCAGGCCCCGATGCGCTGGAGTACTTGCGGATGTCCTCTTCGCTGAGCTGGTTGACGGCGACTGTCTTCTGCGTCCTAAGCGCACGGACAGACTTCTCGCCGCCCTGTTGCGTGGGCGATGTCTGCGCGTTGACGACCCCTGGCCGGATCGTGTCGACCTGGATCGGGCTCAGGTCCACGACCGTCGCGTCCGCGAACCCTTGGCGCCCGGTCGGCTTGCTCGCCAGCTCGCGCTCGATTCGTTCAAGCTCGGCGTGAACGTCCATAGCGTTCATTGGACGCTGGACGCGGTCTTTCTCGAGCAGCGTCAGGATCAGCCGGTTGAGCGACTTCGGCAGGTCCGACCGCAGCTCGATGGGCGGAATGGGTGCCTCTGACAGGTGCTTGGTGACGATCTCAATTGGAGACGGCGCGTCAAAGGGCAGCCGGTCGGTGACCAAGTGGTACAGGCACACGCCGAGCGCATAGAGGTCTGAGCGCGCGTCGAGCTGGATCCCGCGGGCTTGCTCCGGACTCATGTACTCCGGCGTTCCGCAGACGATTCCGGTGCGGGTGCGAAACGACCGGCTACTGTTGGGGTTTCGGTCTTCGAGCTTGGCGATACCGAAGTCGACGACGCGCACGAAGTCCTTCTGGGTACGCCGGTCTTCCACCATGACGTTCTCGGGCTTCAAGTCCCGGTGGAGCACGCCGTTGGCATGAGCTTCGTCTAACGCGAGACAGATCTGCTTGGTGATGCCGACCAAGCGCCGATGCTCGATGGGGTAGTCACGCTCAAGGAGATCGGCGAGGTCGAGCCCCTGGATGTACTCCATCGCGATGTAGAGCGACCCGTTGTCAGTCTGACCGAAGTCGATGATCTGAACGCAGTTCGGGTGGTTGAGCAGGCTTGCGGCCTTCGCCTCGCGGTGAAAGCGGGCGCTCAGCTCCGGATCACCCAGCAAGTGCGAGTGAAGAACCTTGATGACGATCGTCTTGCTGAGCGACGTCTGAACCGCGCGATAGATCGTACCCATCGCGCCGCTGCCGATGGATGCTTCGATCAGGAACTTGCCCGCAACGGTCGAACCGATCAGCGGATCCGCCGGCTCCTCAGGAGACTCAGCGTTCGTATCTGCCCCACAATTCAGGCAGTAGCGGTAGCTCTCCGGGACAGAGCTTCCACAGTTCCAGCAACTCTTCAAAAGACATCCACGCGGGTCGATTCTTGAAGGGTTGTACCTTGAATGAGACGGGCGCGCCAGCGGGACCGGATGATGAAGAGCCTAGTCCCAAAGCAAGCGCTCTTTCCGGCTACGACTTCCGCGATGCCCTCGCCACCAGCGCCGGTGCATTCGCTTCGCTCACCCGAACTCGACGATGCTCGCAGGGCCTTCGTCCGGCCGACGCAGGTGGCAAGCACATCGCGTTCGCCTCGCTCGAAAACAGCGCTTGATTTGGGCCTAGTTGTAGATCCGGCAATTCAGAGAATCGATGACCTGGTCGTGGTGGTCCGGTGGGCAGCGACTGGCGGAAAGGGTGGCGCGGTGGCGTCGTCAGCATGACCGCAGGACGCGCGTCAGCGCCGTCCATCAGTTGAAGTAGAAGTGAAAGCCTGCGCCGATTGCGCCAACGTCGGCACGTCCAAGAGACTCTTGGGTCACGCCGACCTGCGCAGAGACGAAGCCCTCGACCGCGAGGAAGTCGGTGATGAAGTGTTCCACGCCGAGTCGCGCGTCCAGCAAGAGTCCAGTGTCGAGGGTCCGGTAGGTCGCGCCAAAGCCGAGGTAGAGGTTGGTCGCTTCGGCTCGAGCGAGTGCGACCAAGCCGGCGATGCCAAAGCCGAACTGCAGTTCGGACTCCTCTTCAGCAGTCGCCAACGTGGAGATCGAGCCTCGGCCTTCGAGCGCGACGCCATCGAACCAATACCGGGCCGAGAGCGCTCCCGACGGTCCTGCTAGGCGCGGGTCTAGGATGAGCTGCCCGCCCAGGCCGAAGCGGGAGACGGCGTCACGAGTGCCCGGTTCATCCTCATCGATGACGGGGAAATAGTAGTGAAAACCCACGCCCACGCTCCCGAGCTGCCCGACGTCTTTGACGCGCCCAGAGACGCCGAAGTTTGCTCCGATGTAGGCCTCGATGGCGAACTCGTCCGTAAAGAAGTGCTCGATGCCCATGGCGGCGCTGATGATGGTTCCTGTCTTGTTGAGGTCAAAGTTGGTGACGTGAAACGAGACACCAAGATCGAAGTAGAAGTTCGTCGCGTCGGTCCGGGCCAGGCTGTAGAGCACGTGGAATCCGAAGCCGAGGTCGCTGGCGTCACGCCCGGTCGCTTGCTCGAGCACATCGAAGTTCAGCCGCGCGTCGACGCCGAGCTCGTTGAACCAGTAGCGAAAGTTGAGCCCGCCAGCGCGGGTTGATGGGCCGTCGACCTCGACCGTTCCTCCGACCCCAGTGCGGTCGGTCATGTCGCGCGCGTGGCTCGTCGATGGAGCGGCGCTCCAGATCACGACGATACCGACGAGGCACGACCCGAACCACGTCCGAGCCAGGCGTCGCCTGATGCGGCTCCGGCAGCGACTCGACGTCATCATGACTCTCCCACTGGACCGACGTGTCGTGGCGTCAACGTCGTGCGTTGCTCGTGCTCGACGACCCCGTGCCGGATGACAATCATCCGAGCCAGTCGGTCGTGCAGCGTGCGCCGCTCCGTGTCAGCCCACGCCCAGAGCGGACCGATGAAGCACAAAGCAACCAGCACGACGCGAGCCACGCAGTGAAGCAGTGTCAACCACCAGGGCGGACGCTCGCCGGTGGCTCGGTCGACAACACGCAACCCGAGGACTCGCTTGCCGAGCGTCTCACCCATGATGAGCTGGCTCAGCAGCGGCACCAACAGGAGCAGGCCGATCAGCACACCCGCGCTCGTCATGACGGCGCCAGGTTGCGTGTTGACGTAGTCGACGACCTGGTCGAGCAGGCTCCAGCGCTCAGATCCGTCGGGCGCTGGATTGGCGGTGACGACGCTCCACGTGGCGAGCAACCAGATCGGTGCCACCATCATCATGTCGAGGCCCATCGCCAGCCAACGGCGCCACGTTGGGGCTGCGACTAGCGCGCGTCGAGGATGAGAGGTGTAAGCGTTGGTCATCAATCTTGCCGTTCGAGGAGTTAGGGCCTGCGACGTTCAGGGTCAACGGGCCACGGAAGCCGAGTCGAGGATATCGCGCCAGGTAAGCCCTCGCGAGGGCGCGACCGGCGGACTCTTCTTGCGCCCACCGCTCACCTGGGACGATTTGACTCGGTTCCGCTGCTGCTAACAGACCGATCTTTGCAGCCATTTCGTGCTTCGTCGAGCGCGGTCGCAACCGGCATCACTCGAGGGCATGGCTCGCGAGTCGCGAGAGACTCTCCTCGGCGACCTTACGGAACGACTGTCGCACCACCAGTCGGTCGAAGAGACGGCCAACCACTGAAGGCACCTTGTAAGACAACCGGTACGTAAGCTTTGTCGACCCGTTCGCGTCCTCGGCGACGATGCGGATGCTCTCTTCGAGTCGCTGCAGCGCGCTCCCAGCAGGTGGCTCGATGGTCCAGGCGAAGTGCTCCTGCGGCGCGAGCTCCGTGATGACATGCTGACCGGGCACTTGGTGCTGCTCAAGCTGCAGCATCGATCGGAACCTGCTCCCGACCTCAAGAGGGCCCCCCTTGCCGATCGGCTCAAGATCCACGATCCACGTGTTCCACTGGGGCCGCTGGGACGTGTCCACCAGCGTGCTCCAGATGAGCGCTGGCGAGCCGTCGACATCGTGTGAGACATCGATCGTGACGTCTTCTGACGCCGTAGCGGCCCACATCAACAGCACCGAGGCACACGCAGTGATGGTGCCGAAGAGACCTCCGAGCACGAGGACGCCTGGGCGCACATGACTGCCCTCGTCTCGTGGAGCGCGCGCGTGCGCGATGGTCATCCCGAGGATGAACGCCGGCACCACGGCCGAGAGGACGTACGCACCAGCGAACCCCCACAGGGCGGTGCAGACAACGATCAACACGACCAAGATGGTCGCGAATGGGCGTGCGAGTCCCAAGCCTCAGCCGCGCGCTTCGATGAGAGGCAGCACCTCGGTAGCCGCTTTGTCGACGTCCTCGGGGAAGTCGATCTCGGTCCACGGTAGGTCACCGATGGTCTCGTAGCCGCAGAAGTGATCGTCCATGAAGCGGTCGAGCGCGACTTCGTACTCACTCGTGTCGAGTCCCTCGCCGATCACGGTCTCCATGATCTCGATGAGCTCCTTCGACTGCGCCGTTGCCAGCTTGAAGAAACCGACGCCTTCACCCGTCAGGTCCCAGCCTGTTTGGGTCGAGGGCTTGTGGCTCCGGTCGATGTGGAGTGCGCGTCCCTCCCGGATGCAGACCATCATCTCTTCGCCCGTTCGCTCAGCCGTAGTGTCCACGAGGAAGCAGTTCGCGTGCTCGGAGTCCACCAACCGCCGCATGACGTCCGAGTGGTAGAGGACATCAGCATCCATCACGATCGCATCGTCGTCGCGCAGCCAGTCGCGAGCGGCAAAGAGGCTCAGGATCGAGCCCTTGCGGTACGCCGGGTTGTCGGCGAACTCGACAATGAAGTCGCCGTCATGCTGAGCCTGCCAAGCAGCGACGCCGGCGCGGATCTGGTCGCTGAGGTAGCCGACGACGATCGCTACCTTGTCGATCCCCTCGGTGGCGCTCAGGACGTCGAGGTGGCGCCACAGAATCGTCCGACCGGCAATCTCAACCATGCACTTGGGGTGGTTGTCGGTGAAGGGGCGCAAGCGGTCACCGACACCGGCGGCGAGTAGAATGGCTCTCATTTGAAGCCTCCAACGAAGTGAAAATCCTCGTGGCTCGTATCACATCGCACCCCGAGCAACACGTAGAAGTCGCCATAGGCGCGCTATCGCAACGCCTCGCCATGTCGGGATCGTGGTTGGACAACGCTTAGGAGGTCCGTAAGGGCGACGTGGCGAGCGAAATCTCTCCGACGACGGTACCAATTTGAACGAAGCGCTCAAGACGACCTCGTCTTGGGACGAATAGGAGAGTGTCGGAGCTGTCCGACACTCGTTCTCCCATCGCGTCGGTCAGTACGTCACGCGCATGGAACTTAGCTGTGCATTCCTTGACTTTACTGTCGGGTCCGCCCGACCTTCATGACTGCCACCTGTCCCTGTCTCCTCCCTCGAGGTCGTCGATGTCTCAAAAATTCTGCCCTGAATGCGGCGTGCAATGGCCAAAATTCTGCCCGGTCGATGGCCAAAAGCTCACAGGTGCATGGTCGTGCACAAACGCTCCTGCCCGCGTCGGAGGCCCAGAGGTAGACGTTCGCGACACAACCCCTGAGACCCCGACCCGCGCAAAGGCCGCAGAAGAACCGACACCACGGCGCCAGACCCAGCCGCAGGGCGGGGGGCTGGAGCGACGGCCCTTCGCGACAGCGCCGACCGAGACAGGAGGCGCGACCGCGATGTACGCACGGGTCAATGAAGCACCTGCAAGTCGCACCAAGGCGAGCGCTCAGCCGCCACGCGCTGATCACAACGCCGTGTCTGCGATCCTAGGCCAAGCCGCGTCGCGCTCAGAAAAGCCCGTCCGCCGGCGCAGAATTTCGTCTGGCGCTCCGCGCATTGATGATGGCGAAGCCGAGCGGCTCCGTCAGCTCCGTGAGGCGCCGACCCGCGTCCAACCGGCGGTCTCTGAGGCGGTCATTGAAGAGGCTCGCGCCCGGATGGCAAAGCGCGCGCCAAGCGGTGGCGACAAGAAGAAGGGCAAGAAGGGTTTCTCCGAGACTCAGTGGTTCATGCGCGGCGTAGACAGCGACGTGTTGGACGCCGTCGATGTCGAAACTGGTCGAGTGGAGGTTGACGAATCGGCCTATGAGCGCGACGACAGTATTGCTGAAACGAAGCGCAGAAGGTTCAGTCTTCGTTCCAAGGAGTAGTGTGTGAACACAGCGTACGTCTTCTACAACGATCCTGAAGGACAGCTCGAGCGCATCGAGGTGCCGGACCATCCGCTGACGATTGGCAGCCATGAGATCTGCGGGCTGGTGCTCAGCGGCAAGAGCGTGGGACCGATCCATGTCGCTGTGGAGCGTGGTCCCGATGGTGCACGTGTTCGACGTCTCAGCCGTGTGAAGAACGTGACGCTCAACGGCGACAAGATCGATGCCGAGATGGCGGACTCCGGTGCCGAGATCGGACTCGGAAACGTTGCGTTGCGCTACGTCGACGCACCTGCCGTCTCGCCCAAGATGCTCAACATCAAGGTGTCGCGCGGCGAGGACGAGATCCAGGTCGACCTTCCCGTCGCTGGAAGCGTCATCGTGGTCGGGCGCATCCGGGGCGATATCCTGATCGACGATGACGTCGTGTCCGGCGAGCACCTCGAGATTGAGAACTTTGGGAGCGGCCTGCGCTGGGTTCGAGACCTCGGGTCGACCAACGGTACCGAGCTCAACGGTCAGCCGCTGAGCGGCGTGCGCCAGCCACTCGAGGACGGGGCGGTCATCACCATCGGCGGGGTCACCCTTGAGATCCGTGACGGCGGCGACACGCCGGAAGAAGTGACCGATATCGTCCAGCGCAACATCACGTTTGTGAAGGACTCTGCTCGCGCCTAGAGCACCGAACGGGTGGGTAGCACTCGCCTTGCCGCGGACTTAATCCAGCCTCGCGACCGGCTCACGCACGGCTACAGGACGTCGTGACGTTGCCGCTGAGGCAGCAGTCCACGACCACCTCAGAAACGACCGGGCTTGAAAGGAAACGTCGCTCTGCGGCAACCCTACGAGCCGGCGGGACACGCGTACGCCACAACTCGTAGTCGCGCACACGTGCGCGGTTTGGTATTGCGACCCCCATGAACGTGACAGTGAATGGCGAGCAACGTGAGTTCGACGCAGCGACGCTGACCGTGGTTGAGCTGCTCGACGCACTCGGTCTCACGGGCCGGCGGCTCGCGGTTGAGCTCAATCAGCGCATTGTCCCGCGCGCTACGCACGCTGACCAGGCGGTCGGCGACGGCGACGTTGTCGAGATTGTGCAGTTTGTTGGCGGAGGTTGATGGTGGCGCAAGTCGACGGTGACCGTTTACAGGTCGGAAAGCACTCGTTTGGATCGCGGCTCTTGGTGGGTACCGGCAAGTACTCCGACAACGAGACCGCACGACAAGCCCTTGAGACCAGCGGGTCGGAGGTTGTGACGGTTGCGGTCCGCCGCGTGAACCTCGATCGCGACGCACCGGATTCCTTTTGGAACGCCATCGATCTTGAGCGCTTCACGCTCCTGCCGAACACCGCCGGCTGCAAGACGGCGCAGGAGGCGATCCGAACGGCTCACCTGGCACGCGAGGTCGGCATGGGCGAGCTGGTCAAGCTCGAGGTGATCGACGATCCGAAGACGCTCTTTCCTGACAGCCAGGGCACGCTTGAGGCGGCGCGTGTCTTGGTCGAAGAAGGGTTCACCGTGCTGCCCTACGTCAGCGATGACCTGACGGTCTGCCGCAAGCTGGAGCAGGTAGGGTGCGCAGCGGTCATGCCTCTTGCGTCTCCAATCGGCAGCGGACTCGGCCTCAGAAACCCGATGCGGATCCGGCTCATCGTCGAAGCGCTCAGTGTCCCGGTGATCGTCGACGCTGGCGTCGGTACCGCCTCCGACGCAACGAAAGCGATGGAGCTCGGGTGCGACGGCGTGTTGATGAACACGGCCATCGCAGGCGCGAAGGACCCCGTCTTGATGGCCGCGGCGATGCGTGATGCGATCCTCGCGGGTCGAGCCGCCTTCCGCGCCGGGCGAATCCCCATGAAGCGCTACGCGACGGCGTCGAGCCCCCTCACAGGGCTTGTCGACTAGCGACGACACGGAGTCGTGTGCAGATCGTGTATCTCCTCGAGCCCTTCGAGTGACGACGGCGAACAAGCGGGTGTCGCCCGCGGTGCGCCCGCTGACGCTCATTGCTGACGTCCCGCGACTTGGTGCACCCCGGATCATCGACGTGCTTGACCGCGTCTTCGCGCAGGTTGACGGCAGCCAGCTAGCAATCATCGATCGCGACGGAGCGGGTGGGTTTCGCCACACGCCAGACCGCCAACGCTTGACGCATGCTCGGCGCTTGCGTCAGCGGTGTAGCGATCACGGGGCCCTGCTGTGGCTCACTGGGGCGGCCGAGCTCGCGGCCCTGGTGTCGGCGGACGGTCTGCAGCTGCCAGAGCAGGGGCTTCGACCGCGCGAGGTCACGTCGATATGGCGCGGACCGTGCGGTCGCTCCTGCCACGATCGCGCGGGCGTCCTCGCGGCAGCTCAATCCGGGGCTGACTGGGCGATGGTAGCGCCGATCTTTGCGCCGATCTCAAAGACGAGCACGAGCGTTCCTCTCGGGCTCAAGACGCTGGGCGCGATCGCTGCGGCGTCTCCGATCCCGCTCATCGGCGTCGGCGGAATCAACGAGGAACGCGCCGGTCACTGTCGACAGGCTGGTGCAGCCGGTGTGGCGGCGATGGGCGCCGTGTTTCTCGCGGACGACCCCGTCGAAGCGGTTCGCAAGCTCCTCGGAGCCTGGCACGACGGGGCGACTTTGTGACGCCTCCCGAGGATCGTGGGCCGTCGACGATCGTCAGCCCGCTGGGATCTCGACGGGCCGGTCGGTCGGTCGAAACACGTTCGGACCGTCGAACGTGATCCTGTACTTCGCTAGGACTTCACCGGTTTGACCGACGGTTTACCCCCGCGCAGCGGCGTTCGGGCGGAAATTGGAGCGGCCTCTGTCTCCGGGCGCGGTTGACAACGATCCGTAAACGTCCGAAAACCTCTGAGCCTAGGTGCGCTCTGCCCACGGCGTGCGGTTGAGCGAGTGGTGGTAAACCACGATAAAGGAGCTCGTTCGATGCTGGCGTTGACCATCCGGGAGAAGAACGGAGACGAACGTCAACTGCTGTTCGACAAGGAAGAGGTGACGATCGGGCGTGCGAACGGCAGCGACATAGTCCTGCCTCGCAACAACATCTCGAAGCGTCACGCTCGCCTTGTGGACAAGCACGACAAGGTCGTCATTGTGGACCTGCGGTCCACGAACGGAACGTACGTTAACGGCCGGAGAATCACAGCTCCCGAGCTGCTGACCCTCGATGACAAAGTCTACATCGGTGACTTTGTGATTCGGCTGGCGAACTCGGCCACCGCGGGAGTCGCTGCAGCACCTGAGGCTGCCGCTCCGCCGTTTCCGCCACCTGGCGCCCAGCCGTCACCACGCACGGCCCATGCGCCGACCGTGGCCGGCGTCGCTGGTCTCGCGGGCGGACCGCCGAAGATGCCCGCTGCAGCGCTTGAGCCCGCGCCGGTTGCGCCTCCGGTAGCACCTCCAGCCGAGGTCGAAGCGCCCGCTGAGCTGCCCGAGTTCGTCGATGACGACGAGTCGACGCAAGCGATCAACCTCGATGACATCGCCAAGATCGATGCAGCGCCTGCACTTGCCGCTGTTCCGGCACCGCCAAGCGCTCCGCCGGTCGAGTTTGTGGAGGCGGACGAGTCCACCCAGGCGATCAGCCTCGACGACGTCGCCAAGATCGACGCGATGCCTGACGCACAGGAACTGCTCGACGACGATGAGTCCACTCAGGCCATCAGCCTGGCAGATGTCGAGAAGGCCGCGTCTGCAGAGCCGCTGAAAGCCGCTCTCCAGAAGCGCAAGAAGAGCGTGACCGCCAACCACCAGGAGCCCGAGACTGCGGAAGTCGCCGCCCCTCAGCCGGCAGCCGAACCAGCCGACGCGCCCGCGCCGACCGCCGCTGGCGAGTGGGACGAGTGGAACGCCACGGTTGGGCTTCTTGTCGAGCTGGTGGCCGCTGACGACGATGTCGAAACCCTCTCGTGGGAGCAGTGCCAGAAGAAGGTCGCGGAGGCTCTTCAGGCCGCCATTGAGACCGGCGACATTGGCAGCGACGTCGAGCGCGATGCCCTGGTTCAGGATGCTGCTGCTGAGCTCGTCGGCTACGGGCCGCTCGCCGAGCTTCTCGAAGACGGCGAGGTCGAGCGCATCAGCGTCATGGGCCACGAGCGCATTCGTGTCTGGCGAGCTGGGGCATCGGAGATCTACGGTCGCGTGTTCGCATCGGAGTCGAGCCTGCAGCGGGTCGGCCGACGCATCGCAACCGACATGGGCTACGACGCCACCATGCTGCCATCCAGCTTCGAAGGGACCCTCACAGGGGCGGTCTCGGTGGCTGTTGTCGGGCCGCCGGTCTCGTCGACCGGCACGCTGATTCAGATTCGTCGGCCGGTGACACGTCACGCAACGCTCGACGGCCTGCAGAAGAGCAAGTCGCTCAACAAAGCCGCGCGTCAGCGTCTTGGGCGGTCGATCGAACAAGGCGAGAGCATTGTCGTCACGGGACGTCCGGGCAGTGGTCGAACGTCACTGGTGGCAGCGCTTGTCTCGGAGATCGACGGCGACGCGCGCGTTGCCATCGTGTCCGGCGCACGCGAGATCGGACGTGAGGCCGGCGACACGATCTACCTCAGCTCACACGGTGAAGGCGGCGGAACAGACGCGCTGGAGTCGGTGGGTGCCCTTGAGCTGGACTGGGTGATCGTCGATGACCTCAACGGCTCAAACGTGGCCGATGTGGTCGCTGTGGCGCTGACGTCTGGGGCATCGGTGATCGCTGTCGGGCGTGAAGCGAACGCGGAGCGGCTTCTCAAGCGTATCTCGCTGCAGCTTGAGCTGCTGACGGGTGTACCACTGGGCGAACGTGCCGCTGCCATGGTTGGTGAGGCGTTTGATGTTGCGGTCGAGATGACCGGACGCGGAGACTCGGCGAAGGCCAACCGCGTGTTTGACATCAAAGGGGAGCCGAACGGCTTCACGTTGCGCGCCTCCAAATAGAGCTGAGGAGCAGCGCTGAGTGTTTACGCTCATCATCGAGGACAAGCACGGCGGCATTGCGGACGAGTATTCGTTCGAAGACGGCGAGTTCTACATTGGGCGCTCGCACACTTCCGACATCATCCTGCCGTCTGACAACGTCTCGCGGCGTCACGCTCGGCTCTACACAGTGGACGAGCACTGCTACATCGAGGACCTAAACTCCTCCAATGGCGTGTTCGTCAACGGTCGGCGCATCCACGAAGTCTACCAGATCGTGCGCTCCGCGCAGATCAAGGTCGGCGATTACTACCTGCACATCGAGTCTGACACGGCCGTCGAGGCGGTCGACGAAGACACGACCTACGTGCGCCTCTGCGGCAAAAACCTCGCGTTCACCAACCAAGTGTTCAAGGTCCAGCGCAAGGTCACGCTGATCGGTCGCGGAAAAGACTGCACCGTCACTGTGATCGACCCGAGCGTGAGCCGGATCCACACGAAGCTGACCGTCGAGCGCTCCGGTGCGTTGACGCTGGAGGACCTCAAGAGCAGCAACGGAACGTTCATCAACGACGAGCGCATCGAGGTTGGCAGCCTCAACCATGGCGACCTTGTGCGCTTCGGAAACGTGGAGTTTTCCGTCGAGATACCAGGCGAGGCGCCTGTGTCTGCTCCCGCGAGCTCTCCGCCGTCGCGTCAGATTCGGCGCAAGACGGGGAGTGGCGTTCGCCATGAGGTCTCGTCACCCGCAGCGCGTCCTTACGAAGACTGGGGCGCCCCTCCGACAGCGGCCAACAACAACAAGATCTGGCTGATCGCGTCGGTCTTCTTCGGGGTCGTCCTGCTCACGGGGATCATCCTGCTCTTGTTCAAAGACGACATCTTTGGCGATGACGCTGTGGCCAAACCGGGTGGCGGCGACAAGGAAACGTCGGCCGAGGTCGCTGGTACGAACAGCGAGGGCTCGGAAGAGCAGCTCAAGACGCTGGTGGCCACGGGCAACGAGCGCGTCAAGAAGCGCCAGTGGGACCTAGCGCTTGAGACGTGGAGCAGGGTTCGCGACATCGATCCGCTTCATCCAGGTGCTCAGCGCAACATCAACCTCGTCAAGAAGTGGCGCGGCCACAAGCAAGCGATCGACAAGGCTCGGCAATTTCACCAGGACCTCAAGCGCGGGGAAGCGGCGCTGCTCTTGCGCGGCGTTGACGACGCGAGCGTCTACTTTGAAGAGGCGTCGACGCTGCTAGCGGGACTCAAGCGCGAGACCAGCACCCTCCGGCTCTCAGCTGACAACGACATCAAGCAGAAGAAGTGCGAGGCCGCGATCGCCAAGCTCCGGGAGCTGGTGGCGATCGACCCAACGGACACGCTCTCCGCCGCGAAGCTCACGGCGCAAGAGAAGAAGCGTGGTACCTGGGAGTGCATCGACAGCAAGTAGCGGTGCGTGCTCGAGCCACGAACCGAGAGCTCGCTTGGGTTAGCCTCGATGCGAGCGTGGAATGTCGAACCCGAACGTCGCAGCCAATCGGCTGACGTCTTGTCGATCTTTCGGCCTGGGAGGAAAGGCCGTCTTGAACTGGTAGATCGCTTCTGGCGTGACACACCGGACCGCTACGCCTGCAAGCTCGCCCATCCCAGCAAGGGACCCGTGCGGGTAGGCGATTCCGCGCAGAACGGCTCCGTTTGCGTCGTACTCGACGACGTGAATGTCGATCTTGCGGCCGCCTCGGTCGCGCATGACGTAGCAGAACTCCGTGCTGCCCTCACGGCTGGCGTGAAGGAAACCCAGTCGACTCAGCTCGGCCTGAAGCTTCGCGTGGTCAGAAAGCTCAATCGCGATGTCCATGTCCGAGTGGTGGCGCTGCGGGCCTCCAGTCAGCGCAGCAACGCACCAGCCACCGTCGACCCACAGCGTGACTCCGGCCCGAGTTAGCTCGCTGTAGAGCCGCACAACATCCGCTTGTGTGAACACCGTTGTCATCCTCAGGGTGTTGGCCCCAATACGCGAAAGCCCCCGTGCTTCGGTGTCGCACGGGGGCATAGAGTCGAACGCTGAAGCGGCTTACTCTTGGCTGGTGGCCTTGGCAACCTTCTTGTCGATCTTGGCCAGGAGGGCGTCGAAGCCGCTCTTCTTGACGATCTTTTCGAACTGTCGGCGCCAGTTGAGCGACATCGACACGTCGTCGATCGTGATGTCGTAGGCGCGCCAGCCCTTGTCGGTCAGGGCGAAGGAGTAGTCGACGTCGGCAGCTGCTTTCTTGCCAGCGACCGTCGTCTTCACGACCGCTTTGTCGCGCTTTTCGCCCTTGATGACGGTCTCACCGCGGTAGCTTACCTCGAAGTTCGTCTTGGGCTTGAACCGCTTGGCGTAGGTCTTGATGATGAGCTTCTTGAAGCTCTCAACGAAGCGAGCGCGCTGAGCCTCATCGAGGGTTGGCCACGTGGTCTTCAAGGTGCGCTTTGCGAACGCGTCGTAGTCGAGCAGGCCATCCATGTGCGTGGCCACCTCGGTCAGCAGAGTCGCTTGGTCGGGGGCCTTTGCCGTGGCTTCGAGGATGCGCTTGTAGGTCGCGTCGACATCAGCCTTTGGATCAGCGAACTCGGCCTTGGCGTGGGCAATGCCCGCGAGGCTAAACATCAGCGCCGTAGCCAGCAGACCCTTAAACAAACGTGCCGTCGTCATGTGCGAGACTCCTTGTCATGCAGTGGCTCGGACGTCCCGGCCCTGCGCATATTCACTGTGCCGGTTTCTCTGTGTTCGTCGGGCGCACCAAGGTCGTGATGTCCGTGCCCACAGCGCGGCTCAGCTCCCACACGGTGATGTTGTGGGCAAACACAGCCTGGAGGTAGCCGACGCGCTTGCCGTAGAACTGCACGAGCGCGTCCATGACGTCGCGAAAGCTACCGAACCCAGCGTCGTAGGTATCCCAGGTGGCCGTCAGCCAGCCTTGCGCCGCACGCCGCGAGCGCTTGAGGATCTTGATGAGCTCGCGGCTGTTAACGAGCTTCTGGTGGAGCTCGTTGACCTTGAGCTCGATCACATCGAGCTGCACCTCGGCCATGTTTTCGAAGCGCTGGGCCTTGGCTCGAGCCGCCTCGGCCTTGTAGAGGCGGTCCGGTACATCCAAGTTCCAGCGAAGACCGAGCGCGGCGCCAACCGCGCTAACGTTAAACGGATCGTCTGCAAACACGGACTGCTGATCCTCGATGCGGTTGGCGGTCTTCAGCTTAGCTTCGCCGACGAGCACGAGGTCGGGCCAGAGCTCGGCCTCTCTCGCGTCGGCTAGCGCTTCCTCGGCGCGCGCTCGCCGACGCGCGGTCAAGAGCCCCGGCTCTGCCTCAATCGCGAGCGCCAGGTACGCGTCGACGTCGAGGAACTCGTACGCGATGGGCTCAAGGCTGTCTTCGGCTGGCGTCACCTCGTCGCCGCGCTCCTTCGACAGGAGCAGGCGCATGCCGGTGCGCGCTTGGGTCAGCAGGAGGCTGTTTTGGGCTTCGAGCTCATAGAACTCCGCGACTCGTGTCTTGAGCCGAAGATGCTCGAGCTGATCATAGTCGTCGGAGTCGTCGTCTCTGAGCTTCTCCATCCGCGTCTCGGCCTTGTCGATCCAGCGCTTGCCGTCGCTGAGAATCGCGCCGAGCTCCTTGGCGAGGACCCCTCCGTAGTAGGCCTGAGCGGAACGAATCCTGAGCTCCCAGCGAGCGGCCGCAACCTGCGCACGACCGACGTTGACGCCGGCCTTTGCTGCACGCTTGAGGGCCGCGATCTTTCCGAACGTGTAGATGGGTTGGACCATCGTGAGCTCAACGTCGAAGTAGTAGCCGACGCGATCCCAGGTGGTCGTGGACTGGAGCGGATCGCCCGTGATCTCCGGGGTGATCGTGGCGGCCGCATCGAGCTTGAAGCGTGGGAAATAGGCCCACTCGGCTCGGCTGAGCTGAGCCTCAAGCTCGCCGATCCCGCTGCGAGCCGCGCGCATCAGTGGGTGGGTACGCTCCACGTCGGCGACGAAGCCTTCCCAGCTCACAGTCTTCGCGACGGTCTTGCTCGCGCTCGGCGCAGGTGGCGCAGCGTCAGCGGGGCCCGCTGGGAGCAACCACATCGCACTGATCGTGAGCACGCTCAGTGCGGCGGCGCGTAGAGGTTGGTTCAATGCGCTGTGCACGACGGCACCATAGCGTCGGCTGCTTGGTGGCGCCAGCGCCTCGATCTTCGGCGGCCTCGAAACGGCTTCGTTGCGGCCAAGACACGACGTGCGCGCAGCGTGTGGCTCACAGCGACCGATCGGCTTTGATGGTGTTTTTGAGCTTTACCAGCTGCCGCGTCAGCCGCAGCGTTTGCAGCGCAGCGAGGCAGGTGCCCTCGAAGCCGAAGCCGGAAAAGAGCAGGTCGCCGCCCAGCAAGATGTTGCGGTACGCGGTCTGCGACGGAAACGGACTCGCGCCGAGCGTCTGGGGCAGGGCGCGCCCCATCACAGGCACGAGGTGATGCATGTCGAGCGTCGGCCGTCCGTGCTCTGGGTCTCGGATCATGGCCGGCGCGTGGACGCACTTCAGGTGATCATCGAGCCATGGAATCACCTGCCGTACGGCATCCAACGAGCGGTCCACAAGTCGGCGCGCTGCGCCGATCGTTGGCGCGGCGCCGCGTGACTCCAGCAGCGATGTCACCTGAAGCACACCAGGGCCCGGACGGTGGTCACTACCGGGTGTTGCGTCTGAACCCGGCCGGCTCAACCACAGGTTGTTCTCGCCCCGCAGTCGCTGCCGCGGATCGGTGACGATCAGCGCCTCTTCAGCCAGGCCGAGAGGGATGACGCGCGGGTCGACACCGAGGTTGAGGGTGAAGCGCCAGCCCGCTGGCTGCAGGCCAGCCAGCTGAGTGTGGAAGCTGTCGGACCGCTGGTCGCGGGGGATGAGCTGGAGAAATCGCCTGGGCTCCATGTTGCCGACGACGAGCTCGCAGCCGATCTCCTCACCGCGGTCAGCAAGCACGGCCGAGGTGGCCTTGCCGCGCTTGACCGTCAGCTGGTCGACGACAACGTCCGGACGGTACACGCTCGACTGCTCGCGGATCTTGCGCAAAAAGATCTGCTTGAGGCCGTCGAGACCGCCGGGGATGCGGCAGAGCCCGCCGCGCATGTGGGTCCACGCCCTCGCGACGGACACAGGCGACAGCGGCTCGGTGAGCAGCCCGCTCAGGTGACTGAGCGGCGCCATCGTGAGCGTCCGCAGCGTCGGATCTTTCATGTATGGGTGCAGCACGTCACGCTCGCGCGCAGCCATCAGGTGTTCGAAGTCGTGGGTCAGCCGGCGGTAGTTGGTCTTCGCACGTATCCCCATCGGCGGCAGCGACATGTCTGCGGCAACCGCTGCATCCGACGCTTTCGTGACCTCCAAGCACCACTGGTCGAAGCCGTCGAGTGGCTCAAGCATGCCCGGCAGCTCGCGGTCGACCTCCCGCTCCCAGTGGCGACGGTGGTTGAAGAGCGACACGCGCTGGCGCGGCAGGATGTACTGCAGTGTGGGATCGATCGGCTGCGGTCGGCTCTTCATCTCGATGTGAAGCGACAGCTCGTTCATGACCTGAGCGACGGCTGGCGACGTACCAAACCCGCAGAAGCGCTCTGGCTCCCGCAGGAAGGTGAACCCTTCGTGGCGATACGTGTTGGACGGCATCCCCTGTCCGATCACGGCCACGCGGTAGCCTGCCCGGGCTGCCAACGATGCGTACATGAGGCCGGCCAGCTCGGTGCCGACGACGACGATGTGGTACCAGGACTGTGTCAGGGAGGCCTCCAGCGCTCGTTGTATCATCGACCACAGCGGCGTCGCGTCAACTTCATGGCTGCGACCGCGATCGCTTGGGTACGACTCGCAGCGCGACCGGCACGGTGCTCGAGGGCGGAGGGACCTCGACGCGGTGGCTCGTAACATCTCGGTCTGTGGCGTGCAGGCCCGCTGCTGGGGCATGGGGGCGCCGCCATAGGAATTAGGGGGGATTTGCGTCGAGGTGGGGTTGGGGCCCGCGCGAGTCCGTTGTATGCTCGCGCCGTCCAAACGCAACCAGCTCGGAGGAGGCAACGATGGGCTTTTGGGGCCGCGGTCACGACCACATCGGGAACTTCAACTTTCGCATTGAGATCGAGGGGCTGCACTCGGCGAGCTTCAAGGCCATGGACGGGCTCGGCTCCGAGACCGAGGTCATTACCTACGGCGGCACCGTCGACCAGCTCCAACGCAAGCGTCCTGGCCGGCACAAGTACACCGACGTCACGTTCAAGCGTGGCTACACCAACAACCCCGAGCTGTGGGTCTGGCGGAAGTCTGTGATCGAAGGTGTCGTTGATCGCAAGAGCGGTTCCATCATCATCTGCGGCGACGATGGCGGCGAGATCATGCGCTACAACTTCTTCGAAGGCTGGCCAACGAAGTGGAAGGGCTTCCAGCTCGACGGCAAGGGGACCGACACCAACATCGAGGAGCTCACGATCACCATCGAGCGCCTCGAGCGCGGCTAACAGCGTTGTGACGGCCTCCGCGTGGAGGCGACCCGCCGGTACCTGACGCGGCGGATGAGCGGTCCAGCGTCCACTGTGCTGTGACTCTCACGTTGCTCACGAGCGCTCCGTGTCAGGGGTTTTTGACCGTCTCCTCGGCCTCGAACGAAGTCAACTCGCGCCAAACAATCACCTCCCTGACACGGATCACTAGACCCCAGGATCTCACGTGCGTAATGACCTCCGAGACGCGGCGATTATCGAGCTGAGAAGTCGACTGCTGGAGGCCTGCCTCAAGCAGTCGCAGCTGCCCGGTGGACTGTCGCTTGATGTCCTGATCAACGACACGCTCTTTCACGAGCGCAAGCGGCTCGACACCGACCGCTCGAGCCCGACATGGGCCGCTGACGTGTCCTTTTGGGACGGCATCAAGAGCAAGCTTGGCCGGTCTGGCCCAGCGCAGCACCGGCAGCTGCTCAGCGCCATCATCGAGCGCTTCACCGAAGAGGTGCGCGGCAACTTCAATCCGATGGTGTTTCAGTTCGCCACGAAGGTGATGCCGCGCGCTCTACCTGTGCTGCTCAACGCCGTGAGTCCTAAGCGCCTGTTTCGACGCGGCGTCCCGGAGATGGCCGACACCATCAAGCTGCAGGGCAACATCGAAGGTCTGCAGCGAGCCGCCGAGCAAGGCACGGTCATCCTCACGCCGACCCATGTGTCCAACCTCGACAGCCCCGTGATCGGCTGGGCCCTCCACGCGATGGGCTTGCCGCCTTTCACGTACGGCGCTGGACTCAACCTCTTCTCCAACCCCGTGCTTGCGTACTTCATGCGCAACCTTGGGGCCTATCGCGTCGACCGGCGCAAGACCGCGCCACTCTACAAGGACATCCTCAAAGAGTACGCGACCGTCTCAATCGAGATGGGCCAGCCGAACCTCTTCTTCCCTGCTGGCACCCGCGTTCGGAGCGGGCACTTGGAGCACAAGCTGAAGCTCGGGCTCTTGTCGTCTGGGCTGCGCGCCTACATCAACAACGTTGCGCGCAATAAGGAAAACCCCAACGTCTACATCGTGCCGTGCACGCTCAACTATCACCTCGTGCTTGAAGCCGAGACGCTGATCGAGGACCACCTGAAAGCCGCTGGCAAGTCGCGCTACATCATCAGCGACGACGAGTCCTCAAACGCACGAAAGATCGCCGCGTTCGCTCAGAACCTCGTCAACCTCGACAGCGGCGTGGTCATCCACATTGGCGATCCGCTCGATCCCTTTGGCAACGCGGTCGATGAGCAGGGCCGCTCCCTCGACCCCCGCGGTCGGATCGTCGAGATCGACCGCTATGTGCGCGACGGCAGCGGCCAGGCAATTCACCTGCCGCAGCGCGACCGCGCGTTCACCTATGAGGCCGGCCAGGCGGTCGCAAGCGCGTTCTCTCGCTACACCGTTGCCCTGTCGACCAACATCGTTGCGCTGAGCGCGTTCGAGTTGCTGCGTCGGCGCCACCCGAAGCTGGATCTCTTCCGGCTGCTTCGTATCGGCGATGAAGGCACCGGCATCAAGATGACCGTGCTAGCGACCGAGGTCCGGCGCGTCTGGGAGCAGCTCAACGAGCTCGCCAGTGCGGGCAAGATCGTCCTGGCAGACGAGGTCATCGCTGGCGACTCCACCGAGATCATCCGAGACGCGCTGCGGCACTTCGGCTCGTATCACACGCGCGCCGTGCTCAAGCGCCGCGGCGACCGTGTCTTCACCGAGGACATGAACGTGCTGCTCTACTACTCCAACCGGCTCCGCAGCTACGGACTCGAGCCCAAGCCTGACGGAGGTCAGCAATGAGTGACGGACGTGCAACGGTTATCGGCGGCGGTTCGTGGGGCACAGCGCTCGCGCACCTCATGGCGTACAACGGAAACGACGTGCGGCTGTGGATGCGCAACGAAGAGCGCGTTGCCGAGCTCAACAGCGCCCACACCAACACGCGCTACCTCAAAGAGCGCGAGGTTCACTCTGGGGTGGTTGCAACCTCGGACCTTGTCGAGGCGGCCAAGCACTCACGGCTCATCATCGTCGCCATTCCCTCGAAACACTTCCGCGAGGTGGTTCACACGCTCGGTGAGCACGTCACGGGCGAACAGATCCTCTTGTCGGCAACAAAAGGATTCGAGGCCGAGCACCTTAAGCGCATGTCCGAGGTGCTCGCCGAAGAGACCTGCGTCAAGAAGGTCGGCGCGATCAGTGGGCCCAACCTCGCCGATGAGGTGATGGACGGTCATCCGACAGCGACGGTCATTGCTAGCCGCTTCGACGAGGTCGTCGAGCAGGCGGAGTCTCGGCTCGCTGGACCGACGCTGCGCGTTTACGGCAACCACGACATTGTCGGCGTCGAGATCTTTGGCGCGCTCAAGAACGTCCTGGCCATTGCGAGCGGCATCGCCGCCGGCGTTGGTACCGGCATGAACTCGCGCGCCATGTTGCTCACTCGCGGACTCGCCGAGATCACGCGCTTTGCCGCTGCGGCGGGCGGCAACGACCTCACAGGTCTTGGCCTCGCGGGTATCGGCGACATCATTGCGACGTGCATGTCGCCGCTGTCGCGAAACCACACGCTGGGCCGCAAGATCGCTGCGGGCAAGAGCCTCGAGGAAGCTCGCGCGGAGATGCATAAGGTCGCTGAGGGGGTCAACACGACCCGCGCGATCTGCCTTCACGCCGACAGGCTAGGCGTCGACATGCCGATCGCTCGTGCTGTGCACCGTCTCCTCTTTGAGGGCCATAGCGCCAGCGATGTGTTGAGCGACCTGATGGCACGAACGTCTCGCTTCGAGCACACCGAGCGCATCATCGGCAGTCCGATGGAGCAGCGTGGGTCGGTGATTGAGTCGGCGCTCGCGGTCATCGGCCGCATGGGCAACTAGCGGATGGCGCGTCGACCCTACCGCTACCCGCTCGACCGTACTCAGGAGCGCATCTTTCCGCCCGACTTTAGCGGACGAATCTATGTGTGGGACATCGACAAGACTTACCTCGCCAGCGACATCGACAGCCTGCGCGGCTTGCTAGCGATCCCGCTCGAGTTCGCCGTCGACAAGCGGAACGTCGCGGGCACGCCTGCGCTGCTACGAGCGCTGCGACGGGGAACGGCTGACGAAGGCCTCACCGACGCCAACCCCATCTACTTTGTGTCGGCCAGCCCGCCGCAGCTGCGCAGCGTGATTGAGCGCAAGATGCTGCTCGACGGCGTTGAGTACGATGGCATCACCTTCAAAGACCAGCTGTGGCTGGCGCGTCGCGCGAAGTTCGGCAAGCTGCGCGAGCAGATCGGCTACAAGCTCTCGGCGCTCTTGCTCAACCGCATGGAGCTACCTGCAGACTGTGTCGAGACACTGTTTGGGGACGATAGCGAGGCGGACGGGCTGATCTACAGCATGTACGCCGACATCGTTGCCGGGCGGCTGCGCGGCGAGCAGCTCCAGCGGACGTTGCTCAAGCGTGGGGTTCGCGCTGAGGACGCCGCGTATGTGCGAGACCTTGCCGATGAGGTGCCAGCACGGGAGATGGTCGGTCGCGTCTACATCAACCTGGAGAACAAGAGCGATCCGAGCCGCTTCGCGGACTTTGGTCCGAGCCTCGTTCCCTGTTGGGACACGTTTCAGATGGCACTGAGTCTCTACGAAGACGGCCACCTGCTCGCTCCTAGCGTCGGCGACGTCGGCGCGGCACTCATCGAAAACTACGGTCGCAACGCGCCGTCGCTCTTGCGCAGCGCAGCCGATCTCGTCTCGCGCGGCCACCTCGGTCTCGCGAACCTGCAAGCCTTGTGGCCGACCCTCGTCGAGCGCGAGCTAGCGCCGGACTACTTCGTGGTCGACGAAGCGCGGCGCGATGAGCACCCGCCAGCACCTGCCCCGAAGCCAGGCGCCATGCGAACACCCAAGGGCCTGATTGCCACCGTCTAGCGTTGTTCGGACGCGGACCGAGTAGCAGCAGCACCCGCTAGCTTAGCCGCGCTTGGTCAGCCGCTTGGGAAGGCGATGAGGTAGCTCTTGACGAAGGGCTCAAGGTCGCCATCGAGCACGGCGTTGACGTTGGAGTTTTCGGTGTTGGTCCGCAGGTCTTTGACGATCTGGTACGGGTGCAGCACGTAGTTCCGAATCTGGCTTCCGAACGCAATGTCCTGCTTGCCAGCCTCCACGGCGTCACGCTCGGCGTTCTGACGGTCGATCTCGAGCTGATAGAGCCGCGCCTTGAGCATCTTCATCGCCTTGGCGCGGTTTTTGTGCTGGCTGCGCTCTGCCTGGCACTGGACGACCACACCCGTTGGCTCGTGGACGATTCGCACGGCCGAGTCCGTCTTGTTGACGTGCTGTCCGCCAGCGCCACTGGCCCGGTAGGTGTCGACGCGCAGGTCGCTCTCGTTGATCTCGACTTCGATGTCGTCGTCGAGCTCCGGGTAGACGAAAGCCGCCGCAAACGCCGTGTGGCGTCGTGCGTTGGAGTCGAAGGGCGAGATTCGGACCAAGCGATGCACCCCGGCCTCTGAGCGAAGCATGCCGTAGGCCCAGTCGCCGCGAACCGCAATCGACGCCGACTTGATGCCCGCTTCTTCGCCGTCTTGGCGGTCGAGCATCTCGATCTTCCAACCCTGGCGCTCGCAGTAGCGCGTGTACATGCGGAAGAGCATCTCCGCCCAGTCTTGGCTGTCGGTGCCACCCGCACCTGCATTCACCGTCAGGATCGCGTCGTTTCCGTCCTGCGCGCCGCCCAGCATGCGCGTGAACTCAAGCTGGCCAATCGCCACATCTGCACGCTTGAGCGCGTCTCGGACGTCATCACCGACCGAGCTGTCCGACTCGGCCTCGCCGAGCTCGATCATGACCTCGGCGTCGTCGAGCGCCTCGCCCGGCCGGCTCAGTCGCTCCAGGGCTTGCTGCACTTGGGTGCGCTCTTTCAGGAGCCCCTGGGCACGCTCGTTGTCGTCCCAGAGGTCAGGCGCGGCAAGGATCGCTTCTAGCTCACTCAGACGTGCTTCTTTGCCTGCGACGTCAAAGATGCCCCCTAAGCGCGCCGAGGCGCTCCTTGAGCTTGGCCAGCTTGTCTTTTTCGTTGTCGAACATCGGCTGCACTCCTGGGCGGACAGCGCCTCGCACTTACCGCGCGGCCCCTCAACGTTCAAGGCCCCATCACATCGTGACGGGGCCTTGTTGGATGGACAGCTTGGCGCTAGCCAGACTCCGCTAGAACGGGGATTGGCAGAGCTTGCCGCCAACCGTCGAGCCAATGCGGCAATAGCCGAGCTCGATTCCGAGACTCGTACCCGGCTCGTTGGTCCAAAAGAGCAACATCTCTGCCCCTCCGCCGAGCGTCAGGAAGACGTCCGACTCGTTGACGCCACCAACCTGTGCACTCCCTTGGTCGACGGCCGTCGTGGTCCAGAACGTGTGGGCATTGGGGTGCTCTGGCTTCATCGCGCAGAAGAACCAGCCCCGCGTCTCGGTCGTTGTGCCCGCGCGCGCGTCCCTGATCACCGAGTACCAGGTGTTGCCGTCGATGTAGAGCAACTCGGCGTAGTCGTTGTCGGCGTCCGGAAGGTCTGGGTTGGCGGTGCCGTCGTCGTCAAAGCCCATCACGCGGTACATGCCTTGGACCTCCGGGTGTCCGCCGGGACAGCCGTTGCAGGTGTAGGTCTGACCCGCAATAGTCGCGCCGCCCCATGGGTACTGGGCGCCGTGGATCCCATCGATGAACGTCGACTGATCGCAGTCAGCTGCTGCCGGCGGGGTCACGTTCACGCGCGTGTCGACGCCGGTCAGCTGGCTCACGCCGGCCACGACCGGGCCACCCGTGTCCACGCCGCCGATGACGTCGTTTCCGTTGTCGTCCGGGTCATCGTCGCCGCAAGCGCCTAGCGCAAGGGCACAGCTCGCAATGAGGACTACCAATCGCGGCATGAAGGAATCTCTGAGGGTCATGTTGGTCTCCGTTGGTCCCCGCACGGATGGTCAGCGCAGCCGAGGGGGAACGCGGCTCGCGACCTGGAGAATAGAAAGGGTCACCGGACGACGCAACCCGTCGGCGAGGATCGGCGCGTTTCCGCAGCCAACGTCGCTGCGCCCGAGCCAGCGGCTATCCCCGCGACACACGGTGTCAGATCGGGTAACACACCTCCATGACGTGGACCCAGGCACTTGCGGTAGCAGCGGGCGGCGCGATCGGCGCGGTGCTTCGCTGGCTGGTGGCCTCCTGGGCGGGACGCAGCGCACTCGCAGGTCAGCTCCCGTGGGGCACGCTGCTGGTGAATGTAGCGGGAACAGCGCTGCTGGCGTGGTTGGTGATGGCGAGCCAAGCGGGTCGGGGGCTCAGCGAGCACGGAATGTTGCTCTGGGGCACCGGGCTGTGCGGTGCGCTCACGACGTTCTCAACCTTCGCGGTGGAAGCGTTGCTCCTCGCTCGAGTGGGTGCGTACGCCGCAGCAGGTACGTACCTCGCGCTCAACCTGGTGCTGTGCCTTGGTGTCGGCGCCGTGATCATCGCCGTGCTCAAGACATAAGCATCGTCGTCGTGCGGCCTTGGCTGTTGGCGCCAGTCGCGTCTGGATCCAACGCGATGGCGCCCAAACCCAAAATGGCCAACCCAATGGGTTGACCCTTTAAGCGACGCGTCTTGGCGATACGTCGAGTGTCCTGGCGATCCAACGCTGATCCTGCGTGACGCAGGATCCGTCGGATCAGGACTCGTTGGCGGCCTCTTCGGCGAGCCACTTCTTCACGCCAACAGTCTCGCTGTTGCGGAAGCGACGGCGCTGGGCCTTGGTGAGCTTGCTGTAGACAGCCTTGAAGCCCTTGCGCAGCTCGCGCTTCTTGGCCTTGCGCTCAGTACGGTCAGTGATCTGCTTGGTGTTCGCCATCGTCTCTGTATCCTCAATCGAATTAGCCTGCGGCTTCTACGCGAAGACGTGCCGCTAGGCAAGTGAGAGTTGTCTCGTAAGCGTCGCGTCGGAGCGACCCGCTGCCTACTTCAGGTAGTCGCCGTTGAAGAGCTCCAGGAGCAACGCCACGCCGTAGCCCGTGCCACGGCCCTTTGACGAGCTCGGACCGGCGATGTCGACGTGCAGCCAGCTGCCCTTGTAGTCGCCCAAGTGCTCCGCAATGAACTGCCCCGCACACGAAGACTGTGCGTTCATTCGGTCCTTCACCGAGTTTTTCAGATCGGCGACCTTGCTCTTGAACTCGCCTCGGAAAAACTCCGGTGCGTAGGGCAGGGGATGGGTGAGATCGCCACATCGCTTGCCAGCAGCGACGGCGTCGACTTCGATGGCTTCGTTGTTGGCCATGATCGCGGCGTGCGCCTTGCCGGTCGCGATCAGCTGCGCGCCAGTGAGCGTCGCAAGGTCGACGATCACGGTCGGGCTGAGGTGCTTGGCGGCGTAGGCAACGCCGTCTCCCAAGACCAAGCGCCCCTCTGCGTCGGTGTTGTTCACCTCAACGCGCTTGCCAGAGTACATGTGGAGGATGTCGTCGGGGCGCGTCGAGTCGGGGCCGACGCTGTTTTCCGCCAAGCAGAGCAGCGCATCGATGGTGTACGGCAGCTCAAGCTTCGCTGCTGCCTGGAACGCTCCAAGCACCGCAGCGGCGCCGCCCATGTCGGTCTTCATCCCCGGCATGTGGGACTTGCCCTTGATGCTCAAGCCGCCGGTGTCAAAGACGATGCCCTTGCCGACCCAGCTCACGCGGGCCCGCGAGCTCGCGGGTGTGTACTTCAGGTGCACAAGCGCCGGCTTGTGCGTGGACGCCTTGCCAACGCCGACGAGACCACCAAAGCCGCGCTCTTCGAGCTGGGCAAAGTCGATCACGTCGACTTGAGCGCCAACCTCGTTGGCAATCTCAACAGCGCGGGCGACGAAAGCCGTCGTGTTGAGCTCTGACGGAGGCATGTCGACGAGCCGTGCCGCCTCCCGGACCGAGGCCGCGACGATGCTGAGGTGAGTCGCATCGGTGGTGCTGCCGTCACCCGTGAGGATCGCGACGTCCAGGGACGCCGACGACGGCTTACGAATCGAGTTCTTGTAGAGAGGAAACGCCCGCGCCACTGCGCTCGCGGTCGAGACAGCAGCGTCAGCCGATGGGACCGCGACGATCAGCAAGGTCTTGCCAGGCTTGCTCGCGATGCCCGCAACGTACGATGCAAGCACGTCGGGTCGGGTCGGCACGTTGTGGCGGCTGGCACGGTCGCTGATCGCCAGCACGCTCACACGCGCGGGAGAGCCCGTCAGCCAGGTCGCTGTGGTCGCCCCGTTGTCGCCGGGCGACAGCGAGTCGACCATGGAGCGCCACACCTCTCGGACACTGGCAGGGAGCGCGGCTTGGGTTGCCTCATGCAGCAACATCGACTTCTGGCCAGCAACGGCCAGGTATTTGTAGCCGCTCAGGTCAGCAAGCTCAGGAAGGAATCGAAGCTCGGACGCCATAGGATGCACTCCAGCGCGTTGTGGACTCACGCCGCCGACCTCTGCCGACAACGCAGGACGGTGGTCATGGCACAAGGCAGGCGCGTCCGGCAACTGCGGTGACAGGTTGGTGCCCATGCCGACCTCTTCGATCCAACGTGGGCGTTGGCTCCCGGTCGCCGAAAACTGGCGAGGGCAGCCCCTCGACAGACAACACGGAGCCCCCATCGACCCCGCTCTTGGCTGCGTCGACCGAAGTTGGGTCCAGCCGCCGGAGAGCGGCGAGGAGGCGCGTTCGTCTCCCTGTCTTGAGGCGGGACGCTCGCCAAAACCTGGCTTTTCGCCGGCGTCTCTAGCGGCTATGTTCGGGCCATGCAGACAGTAAGCCAGCGACTCGATGATCACTCCCACCTCACGGTCCGAGAGCCCATGCAGGGAGACGTGAGCGTCCCGGGCGACAAGAGCATTGGCCACCGAGCGCTGATGATTGGCGCGCTGTGTGATGGCGCAGTACGCGTCACGGGCCTCGGGACCGGTCAAGACAATCGCTCGACCGGCCGCGCGCTCGCTGGCTTGGGCATTCAGATCACCAGCGAAGGCGACGAGACGGTCGTCCACGGCCGTGGTCTTCAGGGGCTGCAGGCACCGACAGAGCCGATCGACTGCGGGAACTCTGGGACGACCATGCGGGTCCTGCTTGGGATCCTGGCCGGACAGGACTTTGAGGCAACCCTCACTGGCGACCACTCGCTCTCTCGGCGTCCGATGCGCCGCGTGCTCGATCCGCTCACCTCGATGGGGCTCGAGGTCCTTGCCGCTCGCGAAGGAACCTACCCGCCACTGACGGTGCGTGGCCGAACGCCTCTGGCCGCGTTGGACTACGCCTCGCCGATCGCCAGCGCGCAGGTGAAGACCGCCGTCTTGCTGGCCGGCCTCTTCTCCGAGGGCGGCTCGACGGTGACTGAGCCGCATCCCAGTCGGGACCATACCGAGCGCATGCTGGCGTATCTGGGCGCGCCTCCCGTGGCCCGTCCGCTGCACGTGCCTGGCGATCTCTCGAGTGCCGCGTTCCTCTTTGGCGCAGCCCTCCTCGTGCCTGGGAGCCGCGTGACGGTGCAAGGCGTCGGCTTGAACCCGACGCGGACCGGTGTGTTGGACGTGTTCGAGGCGATGGGCGCGGAGCTGACGATCCGCGACGCTGTCGTGCGAAACGGTGAGCCATCGGCGACGGTGACCGTGGCGCTTCCTGACGGAGGTGCACTCCGAGGTGTCGACATCAGCGGCGACCTCACGGTGCGGGCCATCGACGAGCTTCCGCTGATCGCGACGGTTGCCAGTCGGGCTGCAGGCGTGACCCGCATCCGCGACGCTGCGGAGCTGCGCGTGAAGGAGAGTGACCGGGTGAAGAAGACCGTCGAGCTCCTTCGCAGCTTTGGCGTCGCGGTCGACGAACACGACGACGGCCTGACCGTTCATGGCGACCCGCAAGGCGCGCTGACGGCCGGAGATGTCGACGCCGACGGAGACCACCGGATCGCGATGAGCGCGTCGCTCCTGGCGCTGATTGCGCCAGCTGGGAGCAGGCTGCAGGGACGCGACACCATCGCCACGAGCTTTCCGACCTTTCACGAGTGCCTCATGCGATTGGGCGCCGAGTGGGCATCGAGCTGAGCCCCAGGTCTCCGTTGCCACCAATCGCCGCCCGATCGCATCGGTTCGCCGGCGCCGAGGCACTGGGCATGAGCCCGTCGGCACGACTCGCTGTCATCGGCGACACCCAGCGGACCAGCCGACTCGAGTTCATCTGGCCCAACCACGATGCTGCCCAGGCGCAGCTCTTTGGCGATCTCGCGGAGCAGGACCTCGCGGGACTCTGTCATGTCGGCGACGTTGTCACCTGGGCTGGCGCACGGCGTCACTGGCGGCGCTTCGATCGGCTCATGGAGCCGCTCACACGTGCGGGCCTCGCTGGCTTCGCGGTGCGTGGAAATCACGACTACATGCCGTGGCGGCGGCCGTCGCACCGCTTCGACGAACGGTTTCCGCACCTAGCGAACGCGCGTTGGTTCACGGTCCACTGGCGTGGGGCCGCTTTGGTACACCTCGACTCCAACTTCTCGGCGCTGGGGCGCCGCCGTGTCGCAGCGCAGTCCGGGTGGCTTCAGCGCGAGCTTTATGCGCTGCGCCACGACCCCAGCGTCAGCGTGATCGTTGGCCTCTGGCACCACCCGCCCTTCACGAACAGCCGCACGGTCGGACCCAGCCGGCGCGCGCGGGAGCTCTTTGGGGTGCCGTTTTCACGCGAACCCAAAGCCATCGCTGTGTTCAACGGGCACGCCCATGGCTACGAGCACTTCATTGAACATGGCCTCCACTGGATCACGACCGGCGGTGGTGGCGGGCCGCTGCAGCGAATCGGCGGAGGGCGAGCGCGCCGTAGCCAGCCACCCGATCAGTTCAGCTGGCCCGCGGGCACGCGACGCTTTCTGAACTACTGCCTACTGCACGTCGACGGACCGTCGATCGACGTGGAGGTGCGGGGACTCACTGCCGATGGCGGCGTGCGTGTCGTCGACCGCGTGCAAGCGTATGCGCGAAGGCCTGGCGCCTCCTCAGTCGAGGCGTCGGCTCGGAGCCCGCTCGAGCCAGTGTAGGTCGTTGTCGAGCCAGGCTGCCGGCCGCAGATCCGCCATGGCGTCGATCGCGTCCACGATGTCTTCGACCTGGAGCGTGATCGCGTCTTCCAGCACACGCGACTGGCCAACCGCCGGAGTGTTCAGCTGCCCAACAACGCGGACAGTGATGCCGGGCAGACTCTCCACGAGGTCTCCCTGCAGCTGACGGCCGAAGCCGGCAAAGGTCCGATCTGCTTGGGCGACCAGGACGCGTCCGGTCTTTCTGGCGCTGGCGAGGATCGCCTCACGGTCGTACGGAACGAGCGTGCGCAGGTCGATGACCTCGACGTCGAGGCCGCGGGTGTTTGCGATGGTCTCGGCAGCGCTGAGCGACTGCCAGGCCGTCCAACCCCAAGAGAGCACGGTCAGATCTTTACCGGGCCGACGAATCGCGGCCTTCGAGAACGGCACGCGGAAGTCGTCGAACTGTGGCGTGAGGCCTTGGCGCCGCATCCGCGAGAGCGCCTTGGCGTCGTCGAGCTCTCCAGGGAGCTGCGGTCCAAGCTTCATCCGGTAGATGCGCTTGGGCTCAAGCTGGAAGACCGGGCCGGTGTAGTCAGCAGCCGTCCGAAGCAGACCATAGGCGTCGAACGCGCAGCTTGGCATCGTGATGACCAAGCCAGGGACGTTGCCGTAGAACCCGTCAACGCTCATCGAGTGGTAGAGCGCACCGCCCACGACCGGGTCGACAGGCGTTCGGATCGTGACGTTTGCCGGGCACTGGCCGTTGGTGGACCAGTAGAGGTTGCCGAGGTGCACGAACCAGTGGAGGCAGTTGAGCGTGTAGTCGCCGAACTGGATCTCTGGCAGCAGCGTGAGGTCCTTGTGCAGCGCCGCACCTACGGCTGTACCGACGATCATGGGCTCGTTGATGGGGGCGTCACGGACCTTGTCGGGGAAGCGGTCTCGAAGCCCGTGGGTCACCTTGAAGATGCCGCCGCGGTGGCCGACGTCTTGGCCCCAGATGGCGGCGTTCTTCTCGGTGAGGATTCGCTCAAGCCCAAGGTTGAGCGCCTCGTTGACCTGAATGCGGGTCGTGGAGCCAGCCGGTGCTTCGGGTTCGGTCACTGCCGGCATCGGGGGCAGGCAGTGGCGCCAGAGATCGCCAGCCTCGACCGAAGGAACGGGCTCTTTGCGCACCGCCGAGAAGATCTCGCGGATCTCGTCGAGCTTTTGCTGCATGAGGCTTCCGACCTCATGGACCTCGAAGTAGCTTCGGCGACGGTCGACCTCGCCGCGCTTGAAGAGCGCGCCTGCCGGTAGGACGCCCTCTTTGCCGAGGAAGCGGCCGAACTCCAGCAGCGGGTCTTCTGTGTCGTAGTCGAACTGGCCGCCAGACGAGCTGGAGTGGCCCATCAGGCGCGGGACCTTAGCGACGAGGATCGCAGCGCGCCCTTCCTTGAGGATCGACTCCGCGGCAAGGCGAGTCACTTCGTAGGTGTCGAGGAAATCGAATCCGTCGCACTCGAAGTACTGAAGATCAAAGGCTTCGGCGTACTTCTTGAAGCTCTTGATGCCTCGGCCGTCTTCCGGCCGGACCGTGATCGCGACGTCGTTGTTGGTGACCATCATCAGGAGGGGAAGCTTCCACACGGACGCTGCCATCGCGGTCTCGTGGAAGTCGCTCTCTCCGGTGGTTCCGTCGCCAACGATCCCAACCGCAAGACCGGGCTCGCCTTTGAGCTGGAGTCCGCGCGCATAGCCGGCGGCCTTGCCCAGCTGCATCCCGACGGGGCTCTGGACTGGCCAGATGCCGAGCTCGGGCCGGCACATGTGCATGACCATCTGGCGACCGCCCGAGTGGGGGTCGGTGATACGGGAGAGCGCTTGCCGGAAGTAGTCGACCACAAAGCCGGGGTCGCCGCGCAGCGCGTAGGTCATGGCCGCGAGCGCATCGCTTCGGTAGTGGCAGAAGAGGCCGAGGTCGCCGCCCGCGTCCTCAACAACTGCCCGATGCAGCGCGAGCGCGGTAGCTGAGCCGTGGACCTCTTCACCCGGTCCGCCGATCCAGAACTCGACGCCCTCGCCGCGCGTCTTCATCGCCATGCATGTCACGATCGTTGCGCGGACGCTCAGCGCGACCTCGTACGCTCGCCGCATGTCTGCGCTTGTCAGGTCAGCCCACACCTTCATCTGGGTCGCCACGACTGCTCCTTTCGCGTTGGCTTGTGCCGTTTCACCGTGCCGCGGTGGCCTTAACATATGCACCAACGCAAGCGCTAGGGTGCGTCAGGACCTGGCTAGCCGTGACGCGGGGCGTCAATGAGGGAGACGCGCTCAGACTAAGGCTTGGAGGTCGTGGAGATTTCCACGCAAGACGGCGCGTCATGTTTTCAGTTACCATCCCGGCCGTGAACCTCCTTCTTCGAACGAGCGTCGGCGCCATGGTGACGCTCGTGCTGCTGATCTTTCCGGCGCTCTTCGCGTCCGGCTGGCGTCGCGCCGCGCTCAGCGGCTGGGACCTGGCCATGATCGCGTTGCCCTTCGGGGTCCTTGCGCTCAGCCTTGTGTCCCGGTCTCGCTGGCTGTCGCTGTTGGTGTTTCCGCTCGCCCACGTGCCAGCCATGGTGGCGCTACCGGCGCTCGGCAACGGCAGCGCCCACGGCGCCTCACGGCCGCTCGCGCTGGCCGTCGCGTTCGCCGTGCTGGTCGCCTGGTTCGTCTTGAGCACGCGCGCGACCTCGGAAGCATCGAGTCCAGACGACACGACGCGCTTTGTCGAACGGCATCCGCTCTTTGTCGGTACAGGGTTGCTCTCGCTCGCGATCTTGGCGGCGCTGGTGGTCGGCGCACTGCGACTGCCGCAAGAGGTCGCGCCGGGTAGCCTCAACATTGTCCTCGTCACGGCCACCGTCTCGATCTGGTTTCTCATCGGAGGCGTGCTCTTGCCGCGGCTGGGCCGCGTCATGCTGGAACCGCGTGAGGTCGGTCGAGCGCGCACCGCACTGTGGCTTCGGCGCAGGCCGCCAGGTCGTATGGCCCTCGTGGCCGTGGTTGCCGCTGGGATAGCGATCCTCCTCGCTATGTTCTGGTACGCGACGCCCTGGGTCAGGGGCCTGTAGGCATCGCTCAGATGCACCGCTCAGCAGCGCGCGACGGCGCATGCAACCACGCCAGGGGACACTCGCAGGAGTCGTCGCAGGCTTCTGGGATGCGCACCAAAAGAGCCCTTGTCTTGGGGCTGACATCCAACGACGATGGGCGAGTCACGCGACCGGAGGAGCGACGATGAAGAACAGCGTATTGCTCGTGCTCGCGGCCCTCCTCTTCATCGCCAGCCTGTGGTTTTTCGAGAAGTGTGGGGGGCTGTTCGGCACCAAGGACTACCTTGGCGGCCTACTGCACATGTTCATCGGCTTTTCCCTCGTCCGCGCAGGCGTCGAGCTGGCGAGGTTGGCGGTCATCAACCGTGGACGTAGCGCCGGCTGAGCTGGCGCCGGCCGTAGCACCTACTCGCTGACCTCTGGCGTGGGTCCGTCCGCATCGTTGCAGAACGCATGCACGCCGAAGTCGCGGACGCAGCGGTAGTCGTCGCGGCAGTCGCCGTTGGTTTCGCACGCGAGCATGCAGTAGCTGGTGTCGTCGTCGAACTGGATACAGACGCCCTCGTCGGGGCAGCCGTTGTCGAGGCAGTTGCGAACGGTGCAGTAGCCGCCCGGCAGCGACAGCTCACAAAACATCTGGCGGCCGCACTCGGTCTGGTCGCCGCAGGAGTCGCCGACGATGTTGGCGCAGGCGCTCGCGCTGGCAAGAGCAAAGACCGCGAGTGCCGTGGCAGCAAGCTTCGCGAGAGAGGCGATGAAATGGCGGCGCTGAGTCATGGCGTGTGCGCTATCACACTATCTACCCCGGTTGAAGTGTGAACCCGTATGAGCGACGCGCAGGGCACGAAATTGGGCTGGGGTGCTACGCGCTCGGCTCGAGCTGGCCCGCATCGCGGAGCGCGCGGAAGAGCGCCAAGAACTCGTCTGGCGACAGCGTCTCCGAGCGGCGGTCGAGTGAAATGCCGTGGTCGGTGAACACATCCGCCCAGTCGCCGGCGGCATTCGCGAGGGTCTTGCGGCGCGCTTGAAAGAGCTTGCCGATGAAGCGGTCGAGACCGGCGAGCTCGCTGGCATCGGCCCGCGGTTGGGCGAGCGGCTCGACGTAGATCGTGGCCGAGTGGACCTTTGGACGCGGTCGGAAGGCCTCGGGCGGGATCACTCGCACCAGCGTCGCGGTTGCCGTGAGTGCACGCATCACCGACGGAACGCCGTAGGCCTTGGTGCCAGGGTCAGCCACGATTCGCGCCGCGACCTCACGCTGAAACATCAAGACCATCCGGCTGACCTGATCGCCTAAGCCGAGCAGTCGCCGGAAGATGGGGCTCGCCACATTGTAGGGGAGGTTGCCGGCCACTACGGGGCGCTTGCCGCTGGTGTCGGTTGGTAACAGCTCGCTGAGGGGAGCGCTGAGCGCGTCGCCCTCGACCACGTTGAGCGCGTCGCCGAAGCGGTGCTGAAGCTCTACAACCGCATCTCGGTCTTTCTCAAGCGCAACGACCGGCTTGCCTGCGCGCAGCAAGAAGGCCGTGAGGGCGCCCTCGCCGGGACCGATCTCGAGCACGCCGGACGCGTGTCGAACGTCGGCCAGCGAGGCGATCTCCTCAAGGACTTCGATGTCGCGAAGGAAGTGCTGTCCGAACCGCTTCTTTGCTTTCATGCACGCGCCGGGCGTTGGGTGGTGTAGATGTCGAGTCCCAACGCTTGGTCGTCGATCAAGCCTGCGCCGCGCTCGAGCAGCGCGAGGCCAAGTCCAGCGATCATGGCTGCGTTGTCGGTGCAGTAGCGAGCTGGCGTTGCGAAGAGCTCGATGCCCCGGCGGCTCGTGTGGGTTGCGAGCGCGCTGCGGAGTCCGGAGTTGCAGGCGACGCCCCCGGCGATGACGAGCTCTTTGAGGCCCTGCTCCTTGCACGCCTTGATGGCCTTCTTGGTCAGAACGTCCACGATCGCAGCTTGGGCGCTTGCCGCAATGTCGGCCATCACGTCCGCTGGGAGCTGTCCGTCGGGATGGCCGAGCGAGTCCAGGAGGTAGCGGACCGAGGTCTTGAGTCCCGAAAAGGAGAAGTCCAAGCCGCGGTGCAGAATGGGGCGCGGCAGCTCGTAGGCGTCGGCGCGGCCTTTAGCTGAGAGGCGGTCGATGTGGACACCGCCAGGGTAGGGCAGCCCCATCATCTTCGCGATCTTGTCGAATGCTTCACCGGCGGCGTCGTCGAGGGTCTGTCCCAGACGAACGACCTCTCCCGGTGCTTCGACTCGGTAGAGGCTCGTGTGACCGCCGCTGACCGCGAGGGCAACGTAGGGGAAGCCTGGCACGCGATCGCCTGCGCCCTGTCCGTCCTTCAGGAACGGAGCGTGGATGTGGGCTTCGATGTGGTCGACAGGGATGAGCGGCAGGCCGCGGCCCCACGCGATTCCTTTGGCGGCCTGCAGTCCAACCAGGAGGCAGCCAGCCAGGCCTGGGCCGGCCGTGACCGCCACGCCGGTGAGATCGTCGAGCGTCACGCGTGCGTCGCGCAGCGCCTCAGAGACCGTCGGGCGGATCGCTGTCAGGTGGCAACGCGACGCCAGCTCGGGCACGACCCCGCCGTAGCGAGCGTGGACCGGGATCTGGCTGGCGACCACGCTGGACAAGACGTGCCCGTCGGCGTTGATGACGGAGGCGGCCGTCTCGTCGCAGCTACTCTCGATTCCGAGAATCACTGGTCGGCCGTCAGTCTCTTGAGGCGACTCCGAAGCTCGTTGTCGTTAGCGTGAGTCTTGGCGAGCTTGAACGCTGCAGCAGCCGCGTCGCCGTCACCGGCGTCAGCGGCCAGTATGCCAGCGGCGGCGTGCACCAGCCCGTCTTCGGGTTTGAGCGACTTGAGCGTGTTAATGAGGGGGCGTGCCTCGTCCAGCCGATCGGCGCGAATCAGCAGTGAGCTGAGCCGCGACAGCGCGCCGAGGTGTTCTGGGTGTGTCTTTAGAACACCGCGGTAGCCCGCCTCTGCCCGGTCAAGGCCGCCCTCGTCTTCGGCAAGAATTGCCTGCCCAAACGCGAGCACGGTTGGGTCGACCTCAGCCACGGGGTCAGTGACCGTCACCGTGTTTTCGACGGACGGCTTCGTTGCCAAGCCGTAGACGACAAAGCAGAGCAGCCCGAACGCAATCGCCGCCAACACCGTCGGGAGCCACGCTGGCACGCCAGAAGAGCTGCTCGCGACGCGTCCGGTCGCCGTGTCCTCGTGGTCCGTGCTGGTCCCGTGGTCCGTGCTGGCATCGTCGAGCCCGGGCTCGGGGAGCGCCTCGACCGCGCGCGCTACACGCGCCGGCGGACGACTTCGCCGTTGGCGCTGATCGGTGTCTTCATCCAGATCGACTTCAACAGGCTGAGCGTCACGTAGCGTCTCACTGCTGGCCGGTCGCGCGATGCCAGCTCGGCTCGGCGGCCGGGCGGTCTTTTTCGAGGGCGCCTTCTTGGACGACGGCTTCTTCGCGGGCACGCGCGTCCGCTTGGAGCGCCGCACTCGCGCGGGGCCGTCGTCATCGTCGAGTGTTGCTGCGATGACCTCAGCACGGATCGGTGTGCCGCCGAACTCACGTGTCTCGCCAAAGGGGGAGCTGCCAGGCTGACGAATGCTCAGCGGACTGCGGGTCGTTGCGCTCGACTGCTTGGTGTCGCCCGTCTTCTTTGATGCTCCAAGGCTCGGCCGGGCGGCCTCGACCTCGGCTCGGAAGGCTTCCTGGACGAGCGTTCCAATGTCAGCGCCAACGACGTCTTCCCTCTCGAGGTCCTCGTTGCCTTCATCGAGCGGGTAGATGACGTAAGCGCCGTCGGCCTCACGCAGCAGCCGGTAGACACCGTCCCGCCCGGTCGCGTTGGGGGCTTCGCAGTCGATGATCTGGCCGTGGCGCAGGAGCAAGACGCCCCAGTCATCACTGAACTCGACGTGGATCCGCGCGTGCAGCCTGTGTCGGTGGCACAGGCGCACGAGATCGGTGAGTGCCTTGTTCTTGAGCGACCCGCTGATCGCGCCGTCCGGCAGATCTCCGAGCTCGACGACCGGTGCCGGCGCTGTGTCCTGCTTGAGCCGCGCGCCGATCGACGACGGATCGAGTGGCTTGGCGAAGGTCTCGAGGACTCCGAGCCGAAGCGCGTCGAGCTCGTCATCCACCGGCAGCGGGCCATCCGCGAGGAGGTAGCGACGCTGATCGACCGCACCGAGGGCGCGCATCAGCGTAAAGCCGTTCGTGTCTCGCCCGTGTGCTTGTGCGATCACAACGGTCGGCGACGCCCACGCACAGGCATCCAGCGCTTCTTCTAGGGTTGCGGCGTGCATGACGACGAACCCAAGCTTGCGTAGATGAAAGGCGAGCACGCCGCTCTCGACCCGATCATCATCGGCGATGAGCACCTTGGTCGAACTGTCTCCGTGCTGGCTGCCCATCGGTTACCGCTCCAAGTCTTTGCGAAGCCGCATAATCCGGGCTTGCGTGGCGGGCGTCAAGATCCCCGTGCAGGGAAGCTTGTATGGCCCTAGGGCGTGTGCTAGCGTCCCCCTGAATGGTGATTCATTCACCCGCAAACCGTTGCAAAGTCTAGCCCGGAGCGACCTCGATGGCCCAGCCCGACAAACGTCGACGCATTCTCGACGCGGCCGTCACAGTGTTCGCACAGAACGGCTTCTACAACTCGAAGGTGTCGCAGGTAGCCCGCGAAGCAGGTGTCGCGGATGGAACGATCTACCTGTACTTCAAGAACAAAGAGGACATCCTCATCCAGGTGTTCATCGACTCGATGGCCGCCATCCTAGCGCGTCAAGAGACGGCGCTCGCGAACCTGACCGATCCCGCCGAGAAGCTGCGCGTCTTTATCGCGACTCATTTCAATTCGGTGGCAGAGAGCCGGGCCCTTGCGGAAGTTCTGACGGTCGAAGTTCGGCAGTCGTCGAAGTTCATGCGCGGCACCGACATGAAGCCCTTCGGTCAGTACCTCGGCATGATCGCGCGCATCATTGACGACGGCGTTGTCAGCGGCGCGTTCCGGTCCAACGTGGACTCGCGACTGTCGGCACGTGCGATCTTCGGCGCCATCGACGAGCTCTCTCTCGCGTGGGCGATGGAGCGTGGCTCGGCGGCGCTCTCCGATGCGTGCGAGCGCGTCACAGCATTCTTTATGACCGGGCTTGAGGCCTGAGTCACTCAGCTAATCGTCTTCCAAACAAGTGTCGAAAAGGAGCAAGCACGTGAAGATTCTGGTCGCTTTCAAGCGCGTCATCGACCCCGATGCACGCATCAAGCTAACGGCCGACCGGTCGGGCGTTGACACCGACTCGGTCGAGTACAAGGCCAATCCATTCTGCGAGAACGCCCTCGAGGAGGCTCTCCAGATCGCCGAAGAGCATGACGGCGAAGTGGTGCTGGTGAGTGCTGGCGGCCCCGACATCGATAAGACCATCCGCGCGGGCCTCGCGCTTGGCGCCGAGCGCGCGATCCGCGTTGAGATCGAGGACACGGTCCTCGACAGCGACCTCGCGGCTCGGGTCTTCGCGGCCGTCTACAAGGAGGAAGAGCCTGACATCTTCTTCTTCGGCAAGCAGGCGATCGACAGCGACAACAACCAGTGCGGTCAGCTTGTCGCCGAGTACCTTGGGTTGCCGCAGGCGTGCTTCGCCTCCGAGGTTGTCATCGACGACGACGGCGAGGTCGCCACGGTGACGCGTGAAGTCGACGGCGGGCTTGAGACCATCGCGCTGACGCTTCCGGCGGTCATCACCGCTGACTTGCGGCTCAACACCCCGCGATTCGCGAAGCTGCCCGACATCATGAAGGCTGGCCGCAAGACCATCGACGTGATGGATCTCGACGATCTCGACATCGAGGACACCGCGCTCAAGATCGAGCTGGTGAGCCTTGAGGAGCCAAGCGCCCGCCAGGCTGGCGTGAAGGTGGGGTCGATCGACGAGCTCGTCGACAAGCTCAAGAACGAAGCCCGCGCACTTTAGGAGGACTACATCATGGCGAACATTCTCATTGTTGCAGAGCAGAGTGGCGGCGAGCTCAAGAAGGGCACGCTGGCAGCAGTTCAGCTAGCCAACCAGCTCGGTGGTGGCTTCGATGTCCTGGTTGTGGGTAGCGGCGTCGGTGGCGTTGCGACTGCGCTTCAGGGCTACGGCGCTGGCAAGATCTACGTCGCTGATGACGCCGTCTTCGGCAACTACCTGGCTCAGCCCTTCAAGGCGGCGACGGTGGCTGCTGCAGAGGCAAGCGGCGCGAAGTTCATCGTCTCGACGGCGGGCACCTTCGGCAAAGACTTTCTGCCGCGCGTCGCTGGGGCGATCGGTGCCGGCATGGTTGCTGACTGCGTTGGGCTCGCTGAGGGCGGACTCTTCAAGCGACCGATGTACGCAGGCAACATCATTGCGACGGTCAAGGCCAACACCGAGCGTGTGGTCATCAGCGTCCGTGCGTCCGAGTTCGACAATGCCAGTCCTGTTGGCGGCGAGAGCCCCATCGAGGCGCTGTCGGTCGATGTCGGGGACGTGGCGGCGCGCTTCGTGTCGTTCGACGCGACCGAGAGCGAGCGACCGGAGCTGACGGAGGCCGACGTCGTCGTGTCTGGTGGTCGTGGACTCAAGGACGGGCCGACATTCTGGAACGTCATGAACCCGCTGGCTGACGTCTTCAGTGCCGCAGTCGGTGCAACCCGTGCCGTCGTGGACTCATGGGACGAGGTTCCCAACGACATGCAGGTTGGGCAGACCGGCAAGGTTGTTGCTCCGAAGCTCTACGTTGCGGTCGCCATCAGCGGAGCGATTCAGCACCTCGCTGGTATGAAGAACTCGAAGACCATCGTTGCGATCAACAAGGACGCCGAGGCTCCGATCTTCCAGGTCGCCGACTACGGCTTGGTTGCGGACGCATTCCAGGCCGTTCCGGAGTTCATCGAAAAAGTGAAGGCAGCGCGCTAGTCCCTAATCGAGCGCTGTTTTCGAGCGAGGCGAACGAGGTGACCGTCCCAGCAGCGTTTGCTGAACGAAGGCGATGCGTGCATCGTCGAGTTTCAGGTGAGCGACAGCGAACGAATAAGCGCTGTTGGGGCGGGCAGTTCGGAAGCCGCAGCCGGAAACAGCGCTTGATTCGGGGCTAGTCATACCGAACGGTGACGGCAGCTGACATCGTCTGCTGCTGATCCCGCGAACGCCCCGACACCGTCGGGGCGTTCTTCATTTTTGCGCCCCGTGAGCGCGACACATCGCAGCACAGACGCTGCGGATCGACCGAGCAGGCCAGCCGGCCGCATTGGGCGCAACTGGCTGCCTCGGCGACACAAGCTTAGTCGGTGCCGGGAATCAACGTTGGCGACTCTGCAGACCAAGCGAGGTCGTTGGTGAGCTGCTGGACGTTGCTGCCGTCGAGCGCCATACGGAAGACCTCGCGGTCGTTACGCTGGCGTGCGGTCCCGTCGCCGATGGGCTGGCCGGACTGGGTCTCGATCGGTGAGGCCGTGAACACGACACTGCCTCCGTCAGGGCTAATGAAGAATGCGGTCGTGCGTTTGTTGGCCGTGAGGTCGCCAAACGGGTGGTTGGTAAGATTGAGCACGTCGTCTGAGGCGATCGTCGCGCCAGTCCGCAGTGCATCGACCTTGATGCGCCGGAGGTTGGTGCGCGGCTTGACGGGCTGCGAGCCATCATCGGTGCAGCCGGTGTTTGTCAGAAAGACAATGCTGTCGCTGTCCGGTGTGAACTGAGGTGTCCCAACGACGCGCTGCCACTGCCAGTCCTCGAGGACGCCTGGGTCGCATGCCTTCTCGATGTAGCTGCCGGTCGGGACACTCGCCATGATCGACAGCTGGATGTCGCCGGGATTCTCGGTGTCATAGAGTCGCGCGCGCTGCCATCGGTCGCTGAAGGTAAAGAACACAATCCAGCGGCCGTCAGGGCTGATCGCGGCCGGGTCGGTGTCGGTGTACTCGGAGCCCGTCCCGGAGCAATCGTCTTTCGTCCCGAACTTACAGATGAAGTCGAGCTCGATCAGACCCGAGCCGTCCTTCCACATGAAGACGCCGACGCTGCGAATCGTGGGGTTGAGGACCACGAGCTTCTTGCCGTCGCTCGAGGCGCGGAAGTGGCCGCGGAACGTGCTACCCGCCTTGTCGGCTGCCGGCGGGAACGAAAAGATCGGAATGGCGGCGTTGACGTTGTCAGACAGCTCGACCACGAAGAAGTCATACTCGCATACGGCGCCCTCGCAGACCTTCTGCTTGGAATAGAAGATACGGTCGCCCGAGAACTTGAAGTCGATGATGTCGGTGAGCGCAGCACCCTTAAGCAGCACGACTTCGTAGTTTGCGTTGAACTTGCCGAGTCGAATCTCGAAACCCGTAGCGGTCGGCGGGCCTGTCACCACAGCAATCCACTTCAGGTCCGGCGACACGACGCAGCCGTAGTTGCACGAAAGCGGCGGGTCGAGGTTCTTGAGCCCGCTGAGATCGGTGAGCGCGAGCTTGGAGTTGCCGTTGGAGTCCATCAGCCAGAGCTCGTTCTGGTCCTGGTTGCTCGGCTGGCGTCCGCGGTATCCGTAGAGGACTCGCCAGTCGCCCGTCTCCGGCGGCCCGGCCCATGGGTCAACGTAGGTGTCAATGTCGTCTTCGCCATCTGCGGCCACGTCGCCCCCATCGCCGTTTTCATCGGGGTCGTCACCGCATCCGACGAACGCAGCCGCCGTGATGATCGCGAAGAGTTGGACGAGCTTGATGGTGCGCATGTGTTCTCCCTCGTTGGGCGGCAACAGTGATGATCGCCGTGACGCTAAGCTAGAGACCGGGTTTCGGTCGTGTCAACGGTAGGTGCGGCTTGTGGTTGGAAACGAACTCTCCGTCGATGCCGAAGCGTGTTCGGCAGGGCTGTGCCAAACGCTGTCGACCACTCGCACGCGACGCGGCCTTGCGATGAACGCTCAGCGACAGTTGGGCGCGACTGAGTGTCGTCCAACGCCAGCACGCGCTCGTCGACTGGAGACCGTCGGCCCCGCTATTTTTAACGCGCGTGCGCGCGAGCCACGCCGAGAGACGTCAAGCCGAAGTCCTATGGGTGCGTGGGCTCCGGGCGCTGACCCACATTGATGCATCGCGTGCTCACGAGGTCTCGGCGGCGCGATTAGCGGTCGTCCCGGTGGATTCGTAGGACACCGCCCAGTAGCACCACAAAGAAGAGCCATCCAAGTCCGGCGTGTCGTGAGCGCGAGCGACTCGGTGAGGATGCCAGGGTGTCTCCCTCGCAGCTATCGGCGCAGCTTGCAGCCTCATCGCCACCGTCACACCCGCCACCATCGCCGGTGTCGTAGTCTCCACCGTCGCAACCGCTTCCGTCGTCGTAGGAATCATCCGAGTTGCAGCCACTGTCGTCGTAGCCGTCGTCGGAGCTGCAGCCATCGCTGCCATCGTCGGCAACAGGTTGATAGTCATCGTAGTAGAGGTCGTCATCGACGGTGTCGCCCTCGCAACCAGAGCCGTCGTCGACATCATCATCGTAGTAGTAGGTCTCGTCTGCGTAGCCGCAGGATGGGTCGTAGTAGTCGTAGTAGGGGTCGGCGCTGTAGTCCGGGTCGACGTAGCACTCTGGCGGCTCGCAATAATCATACCCTGGCAAGGGGCTGCTCACGATGGCGCCAGTGAGGTCTTCGGGCGTTGGGGTGGACTCAACAGCAACGGTCAGCTCGACCTGTGTGTCGTCGTTGGTTCCGGAGACACCGTCAGGTCCGGGTCCGACCAGCTCGACCCAGCCGCGGATCCGGAAGGCGATAACACGATCGGTGACCACAACGTCATCGAGCTCCAGCTCGCCAGCGACGGCTCGCGTATCCACCACGGTCTCGCTGGTGGGGTCGTGGTAAACATAATAGCGCGCTTTGGCTTCGCGCTCGTCTGCGAGGTCCCACACGACGCGGGTCTTGTGCCGGTCAAGCTCGAAGCGCACGACCGCGACTTCGTCGGTGTTTGGCACTGGGAACGTCGCGCGGACGAGCAGCCCGTGTTCAAAGTCGCTGGCTTCAGTGCTGTAGACGGCGCGCACGAAGACATCGAGGGGATCGCCGACGTTCTCTGTGTCGTCGATATCACCATCGAGCGTCTCGACCGCCATCGTGAGTCGGGCCTCACCCTTGAAGACGCCCTGAGCCCACGGCGTGGTTCGGCCGCTAGGGCTGCGAACGCCAAGGAGCCCGAAGAGTAGTGCGGCGATGGCGAAGACCGCCAGTCTGCTACGATGCGTGACAGCCATGTGCGGCTCCTCGTGTGTTGGCTTGGTAGCGGTCTAGCGCTGTGAGTTGCTCAGGCGCGCGACCAAGCGATCCCAGCGAACTGGCTGTCGGCCACTTATGGCGTGTGAGTGTTTGAAGCATCCGCTCTCCTTCGTGCACACCGCACGAGCGTCGGTCCTCTTGTTCTCTTGTTATAGATGCAGAGTCGCGGTCAGAAGGACAGATGGATTCATAGCGCTGCCGTCTGACGACCTCGCGCCCGCGAACTCTGACACGACATCGAACGCATCGAGGCTAAGCGGGAACGTGAAGTCGCCACGCAGCCCAATGCTGAACCGATAATGAAGTCGATACTGGAGGCCGACACCCATCTCGAGCACCGATGTGGTGTCGCTCGCGCTGACTTGCTCGCGGCCACCGTTAAGGATCGCGGAGCTTGAGACGCTGCCGGCGCCGACCGAGGCATCGACCAATAGCCGTAGTCTTGGCGCGATGGGCGCAAGCATTCTGACACCGAGTGACCACGCGAACCACTCGCGGTTGGTCTCCGCGTTGCCGCTCGACGTCTGGAGCTCGCCGGCGTAGTCGGCGAGCGTGACGTTTCCGATGGCGTAGAAGCGGACTGGCCAGCCTTTGAACTTCCCGCCAACCCCGAGCGTAAGTTTGGAAACAAGCCCAGCTGGCGCATCGGCGAACGCAGAACCTCCGCCCCAGCCGAGTTGCCCCTCGACGATGACGTGGGTTCCAGGGGCAGCTTCCGCATCTTTAACAGACGTGGACAGCACCAGAGAGAGGAGCGCGACGAAAGCGACTCGGTTCATGGATTGGCCTCTTAGCGATCGAGGATCTACGGATGTCAGCTAGAACCTGGACCGACGTTGCTCCGCCCAGCGAATTCAAAGTTTCTGCGAACCGTCCGTTTCTCCGCCGTTTTCTCGCGGCGGCGACTTTTTTGAGACCAACAAGAGATTTTCTGTTGACCGCCGAACCGGGTTGCCCTATTCATTCGCTCCCGCCGCGAGGAACACCTCACGGAGGCGACGCTCCCTGACAACTGGATAGCAGCGAAAGAGATGGGCCTCCGGGTTCGCTTCGGCGGATCTGGAACAAAGAATTTGAGAGTTTAATAGGTGTGAACTTCGGTTCGCACACTTTTCAGTATAACTGGAGAGTTTGATCCTGGCTCAGAACGA
>CALHXW010000369.1 GCA_938040325.1 uncultured bacterium
TTGTCGTGGAGTCCGAGGCGGACAAGCGCGCGACGGCGCCGTTTCGACGTCTTGCTATCGAGCTTCAACACGAGCGTGCGGATTCGCCCGCGAAATCGCTTCATCGCTCTCCTCAGGCGACGTTGCAGCAGCTCCTCGGCGATGGACGGCTTGCTCTCGGGACCAGATTCGATGGTGACATTCATGAGTCGTGTGTCCTTGGTATCGCATGTGTTGTGGTCGGCCGAGGAACGGCGAGTCTACCATCCGTGTCAAAGCGGTCACATGCCTCGTCACGTCAACAGACCGTCGTCCTCGGCGAACATTGGGTTCAGGCGTCGTCAAGCCACGTGACCTTGCCGGTCTCGATGTCGTAGAGAGCGCCAACCACCTTCAGCTTCCCGGCTTCGACCAGGTCGCTGATCACGGCCGAGCGCTGCTTGATGTCCTTGACCGTCTGCTTGACGTTCAAGTGCGCGACGTGGTGAACAAACTTGTCGTTCTTCGACGACTTGTCGCCCTCGACGTGGCTGTGCGCCGCCTTGACGGCTGGCTCGATGTTGGCAAGGGCATCCGTGAGGTGGCCGAGTTCAACCCCGTCGCAGGCGCCCTTCACAGCGCCGCAGTGCGTGTGGCCCAAGACGACGAGCACCTTTGCGCCCGCGAGACTTGTCGCAAACTCGAAGCTGCCCAACATGTCGGCGGTCTCATAGTTGCCGGCAATCCGACCGACGAAGAGGTCGCCGATACCACGGTCAAACACGAGCTCCGGGACGACGCGTGAGTCGAGGCACGACAGGACGGCAGCCATTGGGTATTGGCCGTTGGCCGTCGCTGCGACCGCCATGTTGTGAACACGTGGGGTCGGATTGCCCTTCACAAAGCGCTCATTGCCAGCTTTCAGCTGCATGATCACATCGTCAGGTGTCATCTTCGACCGCTCGTGCTCGGTCATGGCGTGGTTCGCCATTGGGTTCAAGACGAGCGCGAACGTGAACGTGAATAGGCTAAGCATATCGAACTCCTTGTTGAGTGAGAGAAACGGATGAAAGACAGGTTGAAACGAACTATCGGATAGACAATTCGATAATAACGAATATCCAGAGAGAGAGTGTCGAACGAAGCGTATCGGGATACGTCCCTGGCGAAGAACGTTCGAGCGCGAGCGCATCGCGACGTCACACGACGTCGAGCTCCCCGGCAGCGCTGCTACCAGGGGCACAGACGACTGCTTCCGCTTTTCTCTAGAAATCGGCTACTTCGACAGGATCTGCGTCCATGGACCGCGTTGAGTCGCTGTCCGAGTTCGTCACCGCCACTCGGTCCGAATCTCAGCAGCCTGCGAACGGAGCAGCCGCTCTCCGAGACGCTTGTTCTGCAAAAGTCGGCACTTCAGCTCAGTGGTCTCGAGCTCGACAGGATCTGCGCCTTTGGGACCCGCGTTGTGCGCATCACAGCGTCATCGCATCTCGCGCCGTAGGCAGGCCGCAGCGCCTGGCGAGCTCGGCAACACTCAGGGGCCGCGTTCCTGCGACGCGCGCTGAGTGTTCCGGCGATCGTCAGCGCAGTGGCCGACCGCGCGGCAGCTCTGAGCCTACGTCCTAGCGCTCTCACGAGCGTCCGGATGCAGACGACGGATCGGCAGCGGTGCCGCACTCACGGAGCGAAACTTAAAGGTTCTGATACATCGGCGTTCCGCTCCGCGCACGCCTGCCGCCGCCATCGTCCTCGCCGGAGTTCCTGTGAGACCGAGGCGTAGCGGTGAAACTGCAGGACGCCGCTCACGGCGTTTCCGGGAACTGCGGACTCTGGGACGCGCGAGGTGTGCAGCTCGGGTGATGAGCAAGAGGAACCTCAGGGCGAGTTGGAGGGACGCAGTCCCTGAGTGATCTGGAGATCACCCAGGAGCTGCGCCCTGGGACCCGCGTTGAGCACATCGCAGAGTCATCCGAACTTGCGCTTCCCGGCAACGCCGCCAGGCGACGCCCTGCAGTCGGTCTCACGCACGCTGGACGCTGATTCGACGCGGCTGGCTACGGGCATGCTTTGGAAGCTCGAGCGTCAGCACGCCGTCGCTCATCGATGCCGTGACGTGTTCCAAGTCCACGTCATCGCTTAGAGCAAAGGTGCGCTCGTAGTCGGCGAGCCTGCCGCCGAGCAGCTCGACAGCGCCTTCAGGGATGGTCCGCGACCGTCGCCCCGTCAGACGAAGCTGGCCGGGCTCGATGTCGACATCCAGAGAGTCGGGACTGACACCTGGCATATCTGCGATGAGACGCACACCGGTCGACGTCTCAACAATGTCGACGCGCGGCGCCACTGTCGGGCGGTCGTGGAGATTTTCAGCAGTGGTTGTGGTTGGCAATGCCATGGATTTCTCCTTGTGCAAGAGTGTGTGGTGCAAGAAACGGTTGCGCAGTCAGCGCCCGATAGCGATGCGACGCGGCTTCGCATCGGGCGACTTGGCGAGCTTGACGCACAGAACGCCGTCGCTGAGGTCAGCCCGAACCTGCTCGGGGTCGACCTTATCCGGTAGGGACAACGACCGCTTGAACCTTACTGGTCGTCGCTCACGGCGGTGCAGGCTCTCGTCGTCAGACAACGTGAGCTCGCTGCCACTGACCGTCATTGTCAGGGTTGTTCCGTGAACGTCGAGCTCGATCGAGTCTTCGGTGATCCCAGGCACATCGAAGCTGACGAGATAGTGCTCGCCAGCGTCGTAGACAGACGCATTGAGGCCGTCCATGTCGTTGCTCGCTGGCGACCTCAGCACCTGGTCCAGCATTCCGTGGAGCCGATTGAGCGCAGAGAACTGGTTGTCAAAGTGATTCCAATGATGAAACATGAGTCTCCTCCTGTGCTTGCGGTGAGTGGCCGTCGCTCGACGGCCGGTAAGATGTTGGCAATGCGCCGGTTGAAACTGGACGCACCCGTGGAGCTGCGAACATCGGTCGGGCCGCTTTTGACGTGGGCATCGCGACCGTTTGTGTGGAGTTCCGGGGCGCGTCGTCTTGACGAAAACAGAGATAGTCACTTCCATCCGCGGGTCAACCGGGCAAGTCGTGAGTCGCGCCAAATTTCATCGAGCGGCTCGCTACGAACGGTGTTAGCTCAGCGACAGTCGGGTGTTATCGGCCCCCCAAGAGCGCGAACGAGCGACACGGACCACTCTCACGGCACCCGCTCAGGTTGAGTGGTCGGTGCGCCGACGTCCGACGCGAGCGTGCAGGACTGGTGACGTTCTCAGCTCTGGACGTCTACAGTGTCGCCCTCAAAGAGGAGCAGCTCCACGTTTCCGGTGTGGTCTGCGCGCACGAGGGTGTCGCGGAGCCCCGCCTCTCGCAGCTTCGTGCGCAAGCGCCACAGGCAGACGTCCCAGCGACGGCGAAGGGTCACAGGGTCCTCTTCGCTCCACAGCTCGCCGGCGATGACGCTCCACGGCACGGGCACTTCCATGGCCGCCAGCTCGCTGATGATGACCGCACCGTGCCCGGCCACCACGACCGTGCGGCGGTTGCGGCGGTGGATGTGAACGGTGTTGTAGCGGGTCTCGATGACGAGGCGCTCGCCGACCGTCGAGCTGTCGGCGGTGACACTTGCCGATGTGCTGTGGAGGCTAAGGGTGACGAGGTTGAACTCGCGGCCACCCACGATGAGCTGCTGGCCGGCCGTGACCAGCGTGGGGGTCGCCTCGTCTCGCTGCCGAAAGAGCCATGTGTCGACGTGAGACCAGAGCCAAGCTTCCGCCCGGCTTGAGAACTGGGTCGCCAGCTCGACGCCGCCGTGCTCGCCGATGATGAGCGAGTTGACCGAGCCGAGGGCGGTGCACCCGATGCCGGTGCCCTCGATGGCCAGCACCCGCTCGGGCATGACCACCTCGGCGACCGTGAGGCGGACGTCCCGCGACAGCTCGATCGACTGGCCAACTTCCAGACGGACGTCGTTGACGCGCACGCCATCGAGGACAAGTCGACCGCGCAGCGTCAACAAGCACAGCCGGTCCGCCCGAAGGCTGACCAAGGCGTGCGCTTCCGAGATTGCTGGGTGATCGATCCGCAGCGCAGCGTTGGGCAGACGTCCGATGAAGTCGCCATGAGCTAGCTCGTAGCGCGTTCCATCGACGATAAAGGTGACCAACGCCCGCATGCGTACTCTCTGGCTAGCAAGACGATGGTTCTAACGTGACAGACGTTCACCGGCAAGTGCGGCCCAGGGGCTCAGAGCCTGCCGGCGGCAAGTCCGTCGGGCGCCGCCGGCCCAACATGGTGGAACGCACCGACCGCGACCTTTCGCCTATCTTACACCTCGACGCTTTGTGCTGGTTTTCGAGGTCTCGCGCCCCCACTGTCCACCCACGGCAGACATCACCTTCAGCTACCAAACATGGAGACTTCCCATGGTTCGACACCTGCTTACCTGCGCCCTGACACTACCGGCCTTCATGCTGGTCACCGACCCCGCGCTTGTCGCGCCAGCTGCGGACGCCTTCGGCCTCGACAGCGTGGCCACCATGCTGGCGAACGCTAACTCGGCAGCGGCGATCGGCAACTGGCCACGCGGTAGATATAAAGAGAAGATCAAACCCAGGTTCAGGATGACGACCCAGGACGTTGGCGATGGGGACAGTGCCAACTCGGTGGACGTGGCGATCAGCTACCTGGCCGCTGACGGAACGATGGTGGATGTGCCGCTGGCGTCCGCCAGTGCGCCCAAGGTCGAGAAGGTCTACTTCGACTGGACCCCGCCGGCAGACTTCGCAGGCGGCACGGCGACGCTCGGCTGCGACGACTGCGACGACGCGTTTGCGGACCTGCCAATCTTTTTGGACACGGCCGACGGCTGGGACGGCGACAACGAGGACGTGGGCGACACGGCGCTCGACATCCGGGCATGGAAGCGCAGCGACGGCAGCTACCGGTTTCGCCTCAAGGGCAAGCCCGCCGACGTGCTGGCACTTAGCTTTTCCGGCAACGGCCTCGCCCCCGACGCCAACCTGACCGTCAACGGCGACACCACCGCCTACCAGTTCACCCGTGAGGTCTGGCGCGAGGACCTCGATGTCGCAGCTGGCGAGCTCGACGGCGCCAGCTACATCTTCGATGGTGTCGCGAAAGACGCGGCCGGCAACGTGCTCGACACCGTCACCGAGACCGCTATCGAGGGCGACGGCGAGTTCACCGGCATCAAGATTGCGCGCCTCAAGCTCACCGAGAGCAATGGCGGCGACCTCAAGGTCCGCGCCGAGGCCTACACCCCCATCCAGGACCACGCGCCGCTGCTCAACCTGGAAGTCACTGACGACAGCGACGGCACCGTGCTCGGAAGCTTCGACCAGGCCCCGCCGACCCACAGCGAGTTCCAGTTCG
>CALHXW010000370.1 GCA_938040325.1 uncultured bacterium
CGCCGCCTTGCTGGCCGCCGCCGCCTTGCTGACCGCCGCCGCCGCCTTGCTGGCCGCCACCCGCCTGCTGACCTGCCCCGCCCTGCTGACTGCCGCCGCCTTGCTGGCCGCCGCCGCCCTGCTGACCTGCCCCGCCTTGCTGACCTCCGCCGCCCTGCTGGCCGCCGCCCGCCTGCTGACTGCCGCCTGCCTGCTGACCTGCCCCGCCTTGCTGACCGCCGCCCGCCCGCTGACCACCACGGCTCGAGCGTCGAACGACACGCTTGGCCTTCGAGACCTGACGGCTGAGCCTCTGGAGCTGGCGCTTGGTGGCGCGCTTGTGAGCCATTCGTCGCAGTGCCTCGGCCGCACGCCGGAGCTGCTCGGCTGTCGGACGCTGACCGCTGGCTCCGGTCCCCGCGTCGTGTCGGTTGTGACCGCGAAGTCCATCGGCCAGGCGCTCAAGCTCCCGCATGGCTTCGGCAAGTTCTTCCTGTTGACGCCGCAGCGTAGAGAGCTTCCGCCGCGTCTCCTCAAGCGCCTCTTTGTCGCCGTCAGACAGGGCTTTGCCACGCTTGTTGCGCGCGGCTTCCTTCTTCTTGAGTCGGTCGCGCTCCCGCGTGAGGCGGTCTTCGTCACGCTGGCGCTTGGAGGCCACCGCATCGCCTAGCTTGGCCATGTCGCGCTGTAGCCGCTTCGCATCGCGCTTGGTGAGGCGGTCGTTGTCGAGGTAGGTCGCGGCTTGCTCGATGGCCTCCGCAGCGCGCTGCCAGTCACGCTGCTTGAGCGCGGCCGCGGCGTCGACGGCCTCATTCGCTGACAGGCCTTTGGCTGCCGTCTCAGCCAGCCGCCGCTCCGCATCATCGAGCTGCTGGAGGTCGGCATCAGCCAGCTCGCTCGCCCCTCGCTCAAGTGCGCTGAGCTTGGCAAGCGCCTCTTCGGCACTGAGGTCTCCGTTCGCTAGGTCCGCGATCAGCGCATCGAGCTGCTCGGCAAGCGCCTTAGCGACGGGATGGTTGCCATCATCCGTCTTGGCGAGCTCGGCCCGAAGGGCGTTGAGCCGCTCCTGGTCCAGCTCGGCGACCACCACCCGCTCGCGCTCGCCGAGCGCAGGCAGGGCGCCGAGGGCTCCCACGGCGCCTGCGTCGATCCGAGCAACCGGAAAATCGACCGCGAAGATGGCTGGAGCGCTGACGGCCAGCGCCACCGCGGCCACCCCAAGTCCCGTTGCGAAGACAGCAAGTGTCCACGGTGCCGTCGCTTTGGGGCTAGCCTGCGCGAGCGCCTCGCGGGTGTCGTCGATTGCCGCTTGCTGCAGCGCGGTCGGCGCCTCGAGCTTGGAGAAAGCAAGCGCCGTGCCGAGCCGCGAGTGGAGGCCGGAAGCCTCATCAAGTCGGGCTGCCAAGGCCACATCGTCGAGCCGTCGAAACCACGCAGAGGCCACGGCAAGCAGCGTGAGGCCTAGGGCGATCATGCCTGCTGGCCAGGTCACTGCCGTCGGCAGGACGCGTGCCTTGACCAAGACGGCGACCACAGCAAACGCCAGCAGCGCCCCGCCACCCCAGAGGAGCAGGCGTGACGTGGCCTGTTGCAGCCGGACGCGAGATCGAAGGCGTCGGACAACGCGCTGGATCTCGTGATGGGCGCTCAAGACCGCCACCGAGGTGGGTGGCTGTGGACGCCGCTTGGCGTGGCCACGCGCGCAGCACTGGCGCACCTCGCGCCGTCCGCCGCGTGTCCTTGAACGCTGCTAGCAGCGTTGTGCGTTGAAGCCCTCGTGCCCAAGCCCGTCTCCAGCCCGCCGTCGGTCGACGTCCATAGACGAAGGATGCAACGGCGAGATCCATTCCTCCGGACAGCGTACCACCGGTGACCAGCGGGCCCAACCGCATGGGTCGCGGGGCTCGTGACGACCATCGCCCTCAGGGTTGACCTCAGGCCGCCACTCGACCCATAGTCGAGTCGGGTCAGCTACTTGCTGGGTGCACGCGTTAGTGGAGACTTCGAGCAATGAAGTGTCGGACGCTGTTACCGCAACCAGGCGCCCGAGGCCACGACAGGAGGGGGAGTGACAATGCCGACGGTAGCGAGTGAGCGTGGCCCAGCGTGGTCGCGTCCGAGCCATCAGTGCCTGCGGTATGTCCAGGCGGCCGTGGTTGGCTTAGTCAGCGCCGGAGCCCTCATGCTGTCAGCATGCGGCGACCCGGGCGGCAAGAACAACCAGCCTTGTGATGGTCCAGAGGACTGCACGAGCGGCCTTTGCTTCGACAATCAGTGTGTGGATCCACTCGGCGACCAGGACGGGGACGGCCTCAACAACGGCTTTGAGTTCCAGATCGGGTCCAATGGCGTGGCCCCGGATACCGATGGGGACGGCATCATCGACCCGGACGAGCTCGACGGTGACGAGCTCGTCGATGTCGATGGCGACGGACGCCCCGACATCCTTGAGAGCGCCATCTTCGACACCGACCAGGACTGCACTCCGGACCAGTTCGACCCCAACGAGGGGATCGCTGACTTCAACGCCGAGCTCGTCGCCGAGCTCTGTCAGCTACGCGGCATCTGCACAGACCAAGAGAGTGCGCTGCGCGTGAGCTGCACGGCGGACAGTCGGCGCTGCGACTACTCGGGCGTGACCGGGTTCGCGGACCCAGAGGTCGCCTGTGACCGACGGGATGAGAACTGCGACGGTACGGTCGACGAGGGCTTTGCCGAGGGGTGCTTTGACGCTGTCCACGCAAGCTGGAGCCAGCCCGCCGGCGGTGGCGGTGGCCACACGGTCGCGACCGACCGCTACCGAGGAACACTCATGATCGGACCGGCCGCCCTCGGCGCTGTCCGAACCGACCGCTTCACCGCAACGATTGGCATCACGCCAGCACCCAGCCCGCTTCGACCCCCGAGCCAGACCACGGAGGCCCCATGATGCTGCAACGACGAATGACCACGCAACGACACGCGACGGCGCGGACGCTGCTAGCCGTCCTGTTGTCGATGGCAGCCACGGTGCTTTTCGCCTCCGACGCCCACGCGGAGGCTCCGCGCCTGATCCCGGTCCAGGGCGTGCTCGCCGACGCTGACGGTAAGCTCCTCAACGGCCCTGTGCAGGTCACGTTTGCGCTCTACGACAGCGCGACTGCGAGCTCGGCCCTGTGGATGGAGCAGCGCGATGCGCTGGATGCGCTGGATGTGCGTGACGGCTACTTCACGGCCTACTTGGGCGAGGTTGAAGAGCTCGATATTCCGTCGCTGACGATGGCCAATGGCTTGTGGCTGGGAATGACCATTGAGGATGATGTCGAGATGCCTCGGCTGCGCTTCGCGTCGGTGCCCTACGCGCTCTTTTCCGCCAACGCTGTCGGCGACATCACCCCTCGCAGCATCAGCATCGGCGGGACGACCATCGTCGATGCCGAAGGCCGCTGGGTCGGCCCCACGAGCGGGCTTCAGGGCGCGACTGGCGAGCCAGGGCCGAAGGGAGACACGGGGGCGACTGGCGCTGCCGGACCTGCGGGCGACAAGGGCGACAAGGGCGACAAGGGCGATCCCGGCGAGCCCGGCGCCGCAGGCCCGATGGGACTGCCCGGCGAGACAGGTCCTCAGGGCAGCTCGGTCTTGGCGACAGCGATCGGTCCGACGGTCGAGTGCCCCTTCGGCGGCGCCGAGTTCACGATCGGCAACGACACAGTGTTCGCCTGTAACGGCGGCACAGCGGACGGCGAAGGTCCGATGGGGCTGCCCGGCCCGCAAGGCGAGATTGGCCCCATGGGCCCGCCTGGTGACGTTGGACCGCCTGGCCCCAAGGGAGACACAGGAAGCGTCGGGCCCAAAGGCGACACCGGCGACATCGGCCCTCAGGGCGACACGGGCGCGACGGGGCCGGAGGGCCCGATGGGCGAGCGCGGACTCGCGGGCGAAAAGGGCGACACCGGGGCGACCGGGCCGAAGGGAGACGCGGGGCCTCAAGGCATCGCAGGACCACGCGGGGATGACGGCCCGAAGGGCGACACCGGCGCGACCGGTGACGTTGGGCCGATGGGCGACGTTGGGCCCAAGGGCGACACGGGTCCAGCAGGACCGAAGGGTGATGTCGGCGCGAAGGGCGACGCCGGCGCGGTTGGGCCCAAGGGCGACACCGGAGCCAAGGGCGACACGGGGCCTGCAGGACCGAAGGGTGATGTTGGCGCGAAGGGCGACACCGGAGCGGTTGGGCCCAAGGGCGACACCGGAGCCAAGGGCGACACAGGCGCGATCGGTCCCAAGGGCAACACAGGAGCGACCGGCGCCAAGGGTGATGCCGGCGACCCAGGCCCCAAGGGCGACACAGGCGCAGCTGGACCCAAGGGCGATCCCGGCGCAGCTGGACCCAAGGGTGATCCTGGTGCGACAGGGCCCAAGGGCGATCCTGGCGCCACAGGACCCAAGGGCGATCCCGGTGCCACAGGACCGAAGGGCGATCCGGGCGCCACTGGACCCAAGGGCGATCCGGGCGCCACAGGGCCGAAGGGCGATGACGGGGACACAGGGCCCCGCGGTCTCCAGGGCGTCAAAGGCGACACGGGCGCCCAAGGCATCCAAGGCATCCAAGGCGTGAAGGGCGACACGGGCGCTCAGGGCATCCAAGGCATCAAGGGCGACACGGGCGACACGGGAGCCACCGGTCCCCGCGGCATCCAAGGCGTGAAGGGCGACACGGGTCCGCAAGGTATCCAGGGCGTCAAGGGCAACACGGGCGCCCAGGGTCCCGCTGGCGCAGGTCAGGTCTTGTCGATGAATGGTGCAGCAACCCAGCTGTCCTCGACAGGCAGCGAGTTCGTCCTCTTCGGCGCCCAGCACCAGCTCGACTTTCCAAGCCCGAAGTCGACGACCGGCGTGCGTGCCCGTTTTCAGGCGACGGGTTCGGGACAAGCCGAGTTCTCCATCTGCTTTGGTCCCGACAAAGATGGCATCGGCGAGCCGATGAAGGTTGGCGCGACCATCTTGAGCGTCCAAGTCACGCTGAGTCCTGACCCTCCTCAGAACATCGACCTGAGCGGCGCGGTGACTGTTGGATCGGCAGACACGTACTTCGTCGGACTCTGCTACCGAAGCAACAAGCTGCTGAGCGTGTCAGCGACGATGGGCTTCGCCGTGCACTCGGAGTAGGCGTTGTTGAAAGGCACCTTCGGGTGCCGCGGCGCTACCAGGCGACGTCAGTGCTGCTGCACAGACCTGGCACGCCGTCGACCGGCACGGACGACCCGTCTGGCAGCTTGAGGGTTCCGATGAAGCGCCCGAACTGGTGGTAGGTGCGGACCCGCACGACGCCTGTTCGGATGGCGTGCTCGCGCCCGGCGCGGGGCGCAAAAAAGAGCGCTGAGCCTGCGCCATCCCTGATCTCCCACGGGTCGTCGGGTGCCTTGACGTTGATGGTGGCGTGCCCGGCCAGGGGGATGGCGCGCGTAGGCTCCCACGCGACGTCTTGTGCCTGAGTGCCGAAGAAGGTCGTGTCGGTGAGGTAGGCGCCAACCAATCGATCGTCGACGCTCTCGCCACAGATGAGCGCTGTGCGCCAGCTGCCTGCCCGGGGAAAGAAGCCGTTGACGTACTCGATGCAGCCGCGGGCGTTTGCCCCGACCCGAAGCCGGCGCTTGCCGACCTGGACGGCACCGGCGACCGGCAACAGACTCGTCCGCTGAGCGTAAGCCGCACGCTTGGGACCAGTCTCACCGATGGCAGCGACCGATGGCGCAGCCCCGTCAGCGTCCAAGCGCAGGTCGACCTTGAGCTTCGGCCAGCGTGCCTTGAGCCTGAAGATGCCGTCGGTCTTGGAGCGGCGCAGGCGCAGGCCGCGCAACCCCAGCTTCAGGAAGGCGTCGGCGCCAGCGCCTGCCATGGGACCGACCACAAGCGTCGACAGCGGCATGCCGATGCCTCCGCGGTCGAAGAGTGTCTTGCCCGTCGCGAGGTCGACCGCGGTGATCCATCCGTGACCGGAGTAGCCGAGGTCGGTCAGGCGCATCACCACAAGCAGGTCACCGTCGGACACCGTCACCCGGAACCAGCGCTTGCGCGTGAGCGCGCGCTCGACCTGGCCAACAGCCCAGCCGCGGGGGTAGCCCCAGCGAACGCTGTCGAGCGCCCCTGCGTACAGACCGACCAGCGGCTGTCCGGCGCCGTCGAGAGGGCAAGACGGAACAGTAGGAAGCTCGGTGGACGCAGGTTGCGCCGGGTCTCTTAGGGCCAATGCACGCTCCGGGTACGACAGCGCCGTGTCGTTGCACGCGCTACGGTAGTCGCCTCCAATGCGTCGCAACATGCCAAGAGTGTCAAGCCGCGCGTCGCCTGCAGCCCGCTCGAGCAGCGATCCGGATCGGTGATGAATGCTCCTGGCGCTGAGCACCGACTGAAGGCACGTGCCGCCGCTGACGTCGTCCGTGCACAGCTGGGTGAGGCAAACACGTTGCGGCCTTCTAAAACCGCGCCGGCCTCACCCACCTCCACACCGCCGACTGGATAACGTTCGCAAACCTCACGTTGTCCACGAGCGGCTTG
>CALHXW010000371.1 GCA_938040325.1 uncultured bacterium
ACTCAGGCGCAATCACCACCGACTGCGTCTGGTAGATGTAGTGGCTGTTGAAGTTCATCGTCGTCGTGGTGCCACACGTTGTCTGCGTCGGCATCGCGTAGTTGTTGGTGTAGAACCGAGCGTCTGCCGAGACCGTCGAGAGGTCGGTGTCAGTGCGAACAACTTCCTCGGCTTCGGGGCAATGAATCCGCGACCCACCCGATGCCATGTTAAACTCGTCACCGGCGTCGGGGCACGCCGCGGTGTAGTAGACGTAGAGGTAGGAATACCAGTCGTTTCGGATCGACCAGTGCTGCTGACCTGAGGGAACTCCGCCCTGCCAGTACGGTCCACTCGTCGGGAACTGGTTATCGCTGCAGTCGAGGTTCTCGGCGTAGCGCACGTAGTGCGTGTTCGTGCTACCCGCCGGCGGGTAGTAGTTGTAGGCAGTCGCGGTCGCTGTGTGGGTGTAGACCAGCGTACACTCGTCATCTTTGTAGTCGGAGACGAAGTCGTCTTCGGTGAGGGCCTGACCGGCGAGGCTCGGGATGTTGCAGGCGTAGAGCTCCGGCTCGCACCCCGTGCCGCCATAGGAACTCTGAGAGTAGACGCGCGCGATGGATACGTCGTTGTCGACAGTGATCCAGTGGAAGAGGTCGGTCGCCTCGATACCGCCCGTGAAGAACTGCGAGCGATGGTAGAATTGGGCGCCAAGACCAGGCGGGTTCGGGCTCCAGAAGTTGCTGACGCTCATGCCACCATCAGCGGTTGGCGTGTCGTCGCAGTACGCTTCGCAGTAGCTTTGGTTGGTGGTGATCGGGCAGTTGGCAGCCGGGACGGTGAGCGTCGCGGTGCCCGTGTCCTCGTGACCTGCGGGCATCACGCCTTCCTCGGTCGTGTTGATCGTCCAGTCGAGCGATGCGGCGACCGCCGCCGACGTGCAGGGCACGGCCATGAAGAAGTAGTAGTAGCGGGACGACGACGTGAGGCCCGGCATGTAGGTCCACTGTCCCTGGGACGTGGCGTCCGTGAACGTGATCGACGCCGGCAGTGCGTCCCAGGTCGCGAGTCCGGCGGGCGCGGTCACGTTGCCGTCAAATGAGCTGGAGGTCGACGTCCCGAGCCACTTCGCACCCGGAATCGTTGGCATGTCGATCGTGATGACCGGGTCTTCCCAGAGCTCGTTGCCCGCCGTCCGCTGAACACGGCCGCGAATCTGATAGACGCGGTAGAAGTCGCCGTCGGGAGACTCGGTGCAGCTGCCGCCGTTCTCCGAGAGGTAGGTGCTCTGCTGGTAGATCCACCACGCGATCGTGTAGACGTTTTCCACCACCACGGGCCGTGTGATGACCGTGTCTTCGCTGTCGGTCTTGTTGTCGATGGTGCACGACTCGCCGGTGGTGCCCTCGTAGGTCCCGCCGAACGTTCCGCTGATCGTCTCGGGGTTGTTGCCCGGGTCGTAGTAGGCGCAGCGCGGGATCGCGTTGATGTTGAACTGTCCGGCGATGGCGCCGGCAGACCCATCCATCGACGTCGCGGTGAACGTGCAGACCTGGTTGGTCGTCGTGTAGTTACCGGTGCACGATGGGTTGCCGAAGAGCGGGGTGTGCCCTGTCGCGCTGGTGTACTGCATGCCGACGGGCAGCGTGACGACGACCCGGCCTGGCGCCAGAGCACCCGCACTCACCGAGTAGTTGACCTTGAAGGACTGCTGCGAGTCGCATGCCCATGGGTTCGCGACGTCTTTGATCTCAAAGAGTGTCGTCGGTGGGTTCGTGCATGCAGCGTGCGCGTCGCTGCTAGGAAGCAGCATAAGCGCGAGCATCAACGCGCCAGCGCCTGCCGCGAGCCTGCCCAGATGGTGCGTGACTCCAGAGACACGCGCGCCTGTGTGCGCTGCCACATGACCCGTGACGTCCGAATCGATAGTCATTCCGGTTCCCCTGCGATTCATCTCGCAACCTCTACGTCGACATTCGCTGTGTTGTGTGGTGCTGGCGCACCGTGTGGCGCAGGTGCGCCGGGCGGGACGTGGCACGACGACGTCGGCCACGCTATCGTGAACCTATCGGCCGATGAACCGGAGGTCAACAGGCCTTAACCGGATGGTCGACAACGCACAGCGTCATCGTGCTCGGCCGGTTTCTCTCGTCAGCACCAGACGCCGACGAGAACGCACACGGGGCAAGACAACCGGGTGGGTAAAAATTTCTGGCGTGGCTCCACACGCGCGCTCCGGTCACGCATCGCGCTGATCATGCCGGCGAGCTATTGGGCCGCCGGTCTTTGCCATCGGCCGCATCCGAAGGCCCGCTTCTTCTTGCCGTAAGTCACGCCCGTGTGCGACCACGACGTTCGTGACGTCGACCTCGCTGGGCGGTGCCGGCGCTACCCGACTGACCACGCCCGACCACGACGCTCTCCATGACTGACCGCACGGTTTGCCTCCTCCACGGCTTCCCAGACACGCCCGCGACCTTCAGCGAGCTCAAAGACCACCTTGAGAGCGCCGGGGCCGACGCACACTGTCCATGGTTGCTGGGATACGCCGACGGCGACCGCTGTCCGACAAGCCTCGATGACGTTGTGGATGCCCTCATCCGCGGCTGGCAAGAGGCTGGGCTCGAGCAGGTCGACATTGTTGGCCACGACTGGGGAGCAGTCGTCGGGTTCTTGGCCGCAGCACGCGTGCCCGAGCGGGTTCGGAGCCTGACGGCGCTGGCGATTCCACCGCTTCGAGGCGTGATCGGCCGCGGACTGCGCTACCCGGCTCGGCTCCGACAGCTCGCGTACATGGCTGCGTTTCAGCTGCCGTACCTGCCAGAGCTTGCGCTTGCGCGGCGTGCGACTGTCGAGGCGCTCTGGACACGCTGGTCACCTGGCTTCGCGCTGCCGGCGCCCGCGCTCGACGCGGCGCTGACAACACTGAACAATCCGCAGACGCGCCGCAACGTGCTCTCGTACTATCGAAACCTCGCCGCGTGGTGGCAGCGTGACACACGTGCCGTCTACCGAGGGCTTTCCGCCGACATCCACCCGCCCACGCTCGTGATTCACGGTGCCGATGACGGCTGTATGCCAGCGGAGCTCTTTCCTGCAACGCCCGTCGATGCCCCGCAACTCAAGGGACCGGCCAAGATCGTCTGCCTGCCGGACGCGGGCCACTTCCTCCACCTCGAGCGCCCGAAGCGCGTCGCACGCCTCATCCTTGACTGGCTCGACGCGGTCGGCTGAGCCACGTCAACAGAGGCTCGCGCGCTGGGCCCTTCACCGATCATGACCATGACGGGACGCAGGCGTCAGACACTGAAAATAATTTCAGTTCACCCATTGGCAACCTGTTCGCCTTACGATAGCAACGTTCTTCAACGTCGCGGTGCCCGCATGGGCGAGCATTAGGCGGCTTGAAACGCGGCTCTGGCAACTGACTCGATGCGATTTCTTCACACATCCGACTGGCACCTTGGCGCAAGCACGGCGGGCATCTCGCGCCGCGACGACCATGCGCTCTTCTTCCGCTGGTTGTTGGCGTCGGCCGAGGAGCACGATGCCGACGCGCTCATTGTCGCAGGCGACGTGTTCGACACGCCTCAGCCGTCCGCCGACGCTCAGCGCCAGTTTTTCGAGTTCCTGCAGGCAGCCGGCGAGTCGCGCCTTCGTCACGTGGTGATGATCGCCGGCAATCACGACTCCCCATCCCGCTTCGAAGCGCCCCGAGCCTTGCTCGCAAGCCTCAACATCCAGCTCATCGGCGCACTGCGACAAGACGACGCGAGCTGGGACCAGGCGCTCTGTCCGCTCACCGATGCCGATGGCAACGTCGCGCTCGTCGTCGCCGCTGTCCCCTACGTTCACGAGTACCACCTCGGCGTGCGTGGCCTGCTGACCGACAAGGATGAGAGCCGCGGGGCGCTCAGCGATGCGCTCCGCAACGTCTACACGACCCTCGCCGACCGTGCGTCTGAGCGCTGGCCCGGCGTGCCGATGGTCGCGACCGGCCACCTCACGGCCGAAGGCGTGGCGGAGGGAGACTACGGGTCGGCCATTCACCAGGCGAAGCTCATCGGTGGACTCCCTGCAACGATCTTTGACCCGCGATTCTCCCACGTCGCACTCGGCCATCTGCACCGTTGTTTCCAAGTCGGTAAGAGCGCTGCTTGGTACAGCGGTTCGCCCATCCCGCTGCGTCGGCACGAGATGAAAGAGCGACGGCACGTGCTGTTGGTCGACACTGCGGCACCACGCGTCGCCGACTCGACCCAGTCCGCGATGGCGTTGAGCGCGTCGGTCTCGCCCTCCGAGCCTGACGCTGACGCTAGCCACGCGGGCGATAAGGCACGCAGAGACGGTGGCCACCAGGCTCAGGTCACAAAGCTCAAGGTCCCAACGTTTCGCCAGCTTGTGACACTCCAAGGCGATGCCAACGACGTGGCGAGAGAGCTCGTCGGCTTCAGCAGCAGCGAGCCCTTGCCCGCTTTGCTCTTCGCCGAGGTCGAGGTCGAGACCTACGAGGCTCAGCTGAGCGGACGTCTCGAGCTGGCGCTGACCGACCGGCCCAGCGATGCGACGCCACTCCACTTAGCGAGCGTCCGGCAGCTCGTACCCAGCGGCAAGCGCGCTGTGGACGTCGAGGAGGCGCCCGCTCTCAAGGATCTCAGCATCGAGGACGTCTTCGTCCGGCTGTGCCGTGCTCGCGGCGCAGAGCTGGATGAGCCGCTCCTGGCCGCATTCCGCCATGTCGCCAGCGGCCCGCTGGTCGACACGAACACCGACGACGACGCTCCCCGCGGCGACGCGGGCGGCCAGCAGACGCGGCTAGGCGTCTAGCGATGAGGATTCACCGACACACTCGCGACAGGCTCTGACGTGCGCCTCCACTCGATCACCCTAGAGAACCTGAACTCTCTCTACGGCCGCCACCACGTGGACGTCGACAACGACCTCGGCGGTGCACCGCTCTTTGTCATTGTCGGCCCGACGGGCGCTGGGAAGTCCACGCTCTTGGACGCGGTGAGCCTAGCCCTCTTTGGCGAGACGCCTCGACTCCGCAACTCGCGTGGCCGAAGCACGTCAACCGGTGGCGACGCGCGCCTTGTCATGAGCCGCGGGACGGCGTCATGCTTTGCAGCGGTTGAGGTGTCGTTGCCGACCTCGACAGGCCGCGCAAGGTACCGCGCAGCCTGGGCTGCTCGGCGGGCGCGCGGCGACGCCGAGGGCCGCCTGCAGACGGTTCGTCGTCAGCTGGAGCGCCAGGACGAGGACGGAACCTGGCAGACCCTCGTGGCTTCGGACCTCAAAAAGATCTGGGAGCCCGCGTTCCGTTCGGTCTTCGCTGACCTGGACGCCGACACGTTCCGACGGACGATGCTCCTGCCTCAGGGCGAGTTCGCTGCCCTCCTTAAAGCAGACGTCGCCACCAAAGCCGGCTTGCTGGAGCGCCTGACCGACACGGCTGCATTCGCCGAAGTCGGCGCCCGGGCATCAGCGATGAAGCGCGCTGCCGACGAGCGCCTCGCTGCGACCCACGCGGAGCTCCAGCGAGCGTGTGACGTGACGCCGGAGCAGGCGACCGCGATCGAACGCGACCTCGCAGCAGCGAGAGCGACCGCCGCCAAGCTCAACACGGAGGTCGAGCGACTCTCAGCGCTCCGAGCGTGGCAGGACCGCCGGCGAAAGCTCCAGAGCGAGTGCGAAGCGGCGGCGTCTGAGCTCGCCAGAGCGGTCGCGGCCGTGGATGCCCACAGCGCCGACGCCGCTCGATTGGCAAGTCACCGGGAGGTGGACGCTGCGGCGGAGGCCGCACACACTTACCGTCAGCTTCACACGAGCGAACAGGTACTCGCCGCACAGCTCGCGACGGTCAGCGCGGAGCTCTTGCAGACGAAGGCGGCGGCGGACGCTGCGCTCACGCGACGGGATCTCGCCGCGTCGGAGCTCGCTCAACGCCAGCAAGCGCGAGAGGCGCTGGAGCCTGCGCTGGAAGAGGCACGCCTGGCGCGCGCCAACGTTGAGGCACGACGCGCGGAGCTCGCTGCGCACCTTGAGCGACGCGCGGCGGCCGTTGCGCGGACGGAGCGGGCGACGGCGGAGCAAGTCGCGGCTCAGGGGCGACGCGACGCGTGCCAGCGCAACCTGGCGTCGACACAGGCGCAGCTTGCGGAGTTCGATGGCCTCGACGCGCTGTCGGACGCGCTCTCGGGTATCCAAGCGCGGGTCGAGCGTGTCGGCCGGCTGGCACCGAGAGTGGTAGAGGCTGACGAGAGCGTGGCGCAGCTCCTGATGGCGCAGGAGGCAGCGACACAGCAAGCCGCGCGGGCCAGAGATGGCGTGACCGACCGGCACGCTCTGGAAGCAGAACTGCGGGGGGACCAGCAGCGCCTCAGGACGACGCTTCGAGCTGCACTACCACAGGGTGTCGACCTCGGCGCGTGGCGAGAGACCCACGACGCCGTACTCCAGCGTCGACGGGCCAACCTGAGCCGGTACCAACGCGCCACAGGCCTCGCCGACGAGCGACGCCGCGCGGCCGACGAGGCGGCGTCTGCCCGCGTCTCGCTTCAGGCGAGCGATGCGGCAGCGGGGGCGGCAGCCGAGCATGAAGCAGCCCTCAGCGCGACGGACCAAGAGACGCAACGTCAGCTTCAGCTTGCGCAGGCACGGCTTGAGGAGCTGTCGTTTTCGGTCGAGCTCATCGCGCGACGCGCGATCCTGGTCGACGATGATCCATGCCCGCTCTGCGGCAGCGAGCAGCACCCCTACCGTGTCGACGCCTCGTTGCTTGCGGAGCACGACGCTGCCCTTGTCGCGCGCCACCACGAGCGAACCGCTGAGGTCGAGCAGCTCTCAGCCCGACGGGTCGGGCTCGTCCAAGAGCTCACGACCACAGCGGCCCAGCGCGAGCGGGCCGAAGCGACGAGCGAGACCCTTCGCGCACAGTGCCGAGTGCTCGAAGAGCGTGTGGTGGCACTCAACGAAGCCATGACGGCGCTTGTTGGCAGCGAGCACCATGCGTCCCCGCCAGACACGTGGCGCCAGGCACAGCGTGCGAGCGAGCACTACATCGTGCGCGACACGCGCCTCAGACGCTTTGTTGATGGTGTCAGCGACAGGCTCACCGCCGCATCGGCTCGGGTCCAGGAGGCGGCAGGCCAGACCGCCAAAGCGACTGCCGAGCTCGACGACGTCACCGCTCGCCTCACCACCTTGGAGCTGCGCCATCGAGAGCTGACGAAGTCCCGGGCACAGCTCAGCGCCGAACTCGACGACGCCATGGCCGCTATTCGCGACGCGTTCCACAACGCCGGCATCGAGGTCGGCGACGGCGTCACCGAGTGCATCGAGGCCATCGCCGAAGCCCAGCGTCGCATCGAGACACACCGCGCCCTCACCACGCACCTGGCGACTCTGCGCGACAACGATCAAGCGCTCGCCGCCCACGTGGCAGCGACGCAAGCCGTTCGGGAAGCGTCCGAGAGCGATCTGGCTGAGCTCTCTGCGGTAGCCGCACACCAAACGGGACTGCTCGCGACGGCGCAGGCCACGGCGGAGCAAATGCTCGGCGGACAGTGCCCAGAGGCTCTCGCCACCGCCGCCGGCCAAGAGCTCACGCGCCTTCGGGCAGCACTCGACAGGGCGGCTGCAGACGTCGAGCGCGCCGGCGCCGCTGCCGCCGCGCTTGGCGGTCAACAGCAGATCCTTGGCGAGCGCGCACTCGAGCTGGCCGCGGCGGTGAGCGCTAGCAAAGTCCAGCTCGACGCCATCCTCGCCGCAAGCGGACTCCCCGACACCGACGCGCTCAACCTTGTGCGACTCGACGATGATGAAGCCGCGCGGCTTGTGGTCGCCGAGGAAAGCCGAGCCCAGGCGCGCCGCTCGGCGACCATCCGTCTGGAGACGCTGATGGAAATGCAAGAGGGTCATCTTGCAACCTGTCCGCCAGGCGACGACCCTTCGCGCCGCGAGCTCGACACGGCTGCACTGATGGAGCAGGCGCGGACGGCCCTCGACGCCTCCAACCGAAAGCTTGGGGCCCTGACTGCAGAGGATGAGCGGATCCGCGTGGCGCTAGCGTCGCGACGTGACGTCCGCAGCCGCTGGGAGCGTGCTCGAGCCGATGCCGCGACCTGGCAGCGGCTCCACAAACTGATCGGTACCGGTGAGGGCCGCGCCTTTCAAGAGTTTGCCCAGACCCTCAACCTGCACGAGCTCACGGCCCGCGCCAACGTGCACCTGCAGCAGCTACACAGCCGCTTTGAGCTGACCGTGGCACGCAACAGCAGCGGCCAGGCGGAGCTCGACTTCGCCATCATCGACAACGCCCAAGGCCGCAAGGTCCGGCCCGTCACCACGCTCTCCGGCGGCGAGACCTTCCTCGTGTCGCTGGCGCTTGCCCTTGGCCTGTCCGACCTGAGTAACCGCGGCTTTCCGATCGAGACGCTGCTCCTCGACGAGGGGTTTGGCGCCCTCGACGCCGCCGCCCTCGATGACGTCCTGGCCGTGCTCGAGCAGCTACGCCACGCCCGCCACGTCCAGGTCGGCCTCATCAGCCATGTGGACGCTGTCCGTGAGCGTGTTGGCGCTCGGGTGATTATCGAGCCACGGGGCGATGGCCGCTCGACCGTGCGCGTCGACCACGTCGCGCCGATGGGTTAGCTCGTTGTAGATGCCGGAAGTTCGTTCCTAGGTCCCGACAGGCCGTCGTCGAGGTCGAGATCCGACGACGCATTTAGGTCCGGACGCCGCCGCCTCGGCCGGCGAGGTGTGTCGGGACCCTTCAAGAAGTCGGACCGAAGAGATCGGCGATGGACCGTCGAGGAGATAGGAACGAACTTCCGATCTCTACAACTAGCCTAGTGTCTTGTGTCGTCGCTATTGGCGAAACTCTCGGCCGTCTTGGCCCGACGTCGGCGTCACGGTCCCAGAGTCCGCGTTTCCGGCAACGCTGCTAGAGCTCGATCTCACCAACCGTAAAGGTCTCTTTGCGCTCGGTGAGCCGCAAGGTCATCGCCTTTCGCTGCTCGTTCTTTCGCCCGTAATTGGTGAAGACGTCGACTTGCAGCGTCACGGCCCCCTGAAGCTTGGCCGCTGAGCTTCCGAAGAACTTCGTCTGGACCTTGTAGGTGCCGTTCATGGCTTTCTTGAGCGCGTAGACCTCGGGCCCGTAGCCGCGTGTGAAGTCACGAGTCACCAAGCCGCCGATCGTGGTTCGGTTGTGGCCGTAGTAGGCCTTTTCCGTGCTGGGCTCGATCACGTGGAGGTCCATGTCGGTCAGATCAGCGTCCCACGACATCGCGATGCGGACGTCCATATCGAGGGCCTTGATGAGCCTAGGATCGAGCCAAGTCTGCTTGCCACCAAACCTCTTGGCCTTGGTCCACGCGTGGTTGAACTCCGTCAGCGCGATGACCTGAATCTCGGCGAAGCGATCCCACTCGCCCATCACCACCTTGGCCAACAGAGCGAGTGCCTCGTAGAGGTCTGCTTTCATGGCCGCGCGCGCGACGCCACGCGTTGCCGCGCGTCGCTCAAGCACCAACGCAAGGTCACGGTAGGACTGCGGCTCCTCTGGGCGTAGCGCGAGCACGGCCTGAAAGGTCATGATGGCAAGATCGAGTTCCTCGAGCTGCGCCAGACGATGGGCCATCACGCGCATCAACGCTGGGTCATCGAGCTTGAGCTCGGCGAGGTTGGAGAGCACTCGGAGGGCAACGGCCCCCTCGCCGTCACGCCGGAAAAAGTCGGCGCAGTCGAGGTAGAAGCCTGGGGCGCCACCCCAGCTGTCTCGCTCTTTGAGGTAGGTCGCCAACCGAGCGTCAATCGGTGCACCCTTGAGCGCTCGGAGGTAGGGCGTGTCAGGCTCCCAGGCCTTCAGCGCGATCGCCGCGTCGACCGAGCGACTGTTGGCTGAGCCGCCGTTTTTGGCCTTCCGCTTCTTGCTCACGCTCATCTTCGCTGCGGGGCTCGGGCGGGCAACCGAATCGGCCCGCGCCGCCAACTCCTCGACCTCCTCGCGCTCAACGGCCGCGTCCTCCATTGCGCTCTCAGCGTCTTTCTTCTCGCTCTTTGCCCCGTACTTGAAGTTCTTTGGATACGAGAACGTCTTGTCCCACCACTCGACGCGTGCCTGCCAGAGCGCGAGCACATTCTCGAGGACCGACTGCTGCTTTCGATCATCAGCCCGCTTCTGCGTTAAGACGGCCTCATCCCACTTCTGGCGCATCTCGGGCCACGTCGCAGGCGGACGAACGTCGTGGGTGACGTACTGGTCGAGCGTCTCCAACACCAGCAACGAGGTGTGAGGGGTGACCAATCCATACGCCTTGCCGTGATCGATGAGGGCAGCGCGCGGTGTGTCTGGACGAGCGAGCAGCTCACCAAGCTTCACCTGGGCCCAGTGCGCACGGCCAAGCTCTGACTCGCGCGCGCTCTGACCCGACACCTTCCAGCTCCGAGTCGCAATGACCTGTCCGCCCTGGCTGAACGTCGCGGTCACGCGTGCGTCTTGACCGTTGAGGCGCCCAACGATCTGCGTTGCCGAGTGCACCGGCGCGGGCGCTGCCGGCCAGACGTCGGCCAACCCGCTGACCTCAAGCTTGCTCAGTCGAAGCCCCGGGCGTCCGAGCTCGGCAGCAGCCTCGGCAGCTGGTCGCTCAGCCGCGTTGACGAATCCACCGCCGGCGGCACCTGCAAGTCGCCTGAGCACCGGCGCGTCGACAACCGTCGAGGCGCTCAGGGTCCACATCGGTGCAGGCAGCTTGCTCGGCCACGCCGTGCCGAACGTCGACAGTCCATCGCTGACCACAACGGTGGCTTCAGGCCAACCATCGAGCTCGCTGAGCACGCCGAGCTGGGTGCCGCCGTCGTACACTTGGCCATCGATCGCTCGCTTGAGCGCGTCACGGTTCCGCGGCCAGGCGAAGCGCTGTGCAGGCAGGAGGGCATTGGCGAAGGGGGCAAGCTCCACCTCCTTGACGGATGCGGTTCGGTCGAGCCAGGCAATGACGGCATCGCGCTCTCGCGCGATCTCGCCGCCAGCGCGCGACTTGCTGGCGTCCCAGACGACACGGACGCGCGCGGGCTCAATCGCCTGACCGGTAGCGGCCGTGAGCCCGGCATCGAGCGTGACGTACACCTGTCCATCGGCAGCCTTCGTGACGGTCGGGACGTTGGCGTCGCGCGGAACATCGACGACAAGCGCGCCGCTGAAGTCGACCTTGCCTTCGCCGCTGAAGCGATCGCTGCCAAACCGGAGCGGAACCGGCGACGTGATCACTTTGGCGGCATTGCTCGCCTTGACGGTCACCGTCAGCGACGTTGCTCTCGTGAGTGTCAGCGGCACCGATAGGCGCTGCGATGAACCACCGCCAGTCAAGGAGCTGACGTAGGTCAGGCGAATCGTGCGCGAGCCGCGCGCCGGAACCGGAAAGACCCGCGTATGAAAGACGTTGCCGCGGGTGAGCTCGACCAAACCAGGATCGATGCCCTTGCGGACCTCTGCGTCGAACGCCTTGCGCGCAGCGGTTCGCTCGACAGCGACGCCGTCGACCATGCGCCCCGCGATATCGAGCGCGTAGCCGCTGACCGTGGCGTCGGTTGGCATAGGCACGTAAAGGTCGCCTTCGACGGCACGGTCATTGCCGTTGTCGAAGCGCATCGTGACGTTGGTCACGGCGAGTCCGCCCTCGACGTCGACCTCGACGCGCATGTCCCCAAGCGCGAGAAGCGATGCATCCGCGAGCCGCAAGGTCGGAGGCTGAACCGGTGCAGGCCGAGAGATCGAGGCGACACGGGGTTGCTGAGCGATCGCGAGGGGTGACACCAGGGTCAGCAGTGCGAGAGCGGCCATTGGACGAAACATCAGACACCTCGTTGAAGCACGGGACACGAGTACCGAGACGGCCTAGCGAACGATTCGGTCTACCAACAAACCCGAAAGTTTTCGTCCCCCGCGCGCTGTCGACCTGCGCGCGGGGCGAGCTTGCGACCGCATTGACCTGACTCGGTGACGATCCCCGGCCGCCCGCCAACGCCAGACCGGTGATCCAAGCCGCGCAACGAAACCTGGTCTGAATGCGAGCGAGGGGTTACGCACGGCGACCAAATCGCGATTCTGCGCAGAGTTTGCCATTGAATGCCTCGTGAGTGTTTGTAGAGTCGACGCGCGCGTAGAGCGCGACCTGGGCGTTACCGTTGGCGGTGTGGAGAGAACGCAAATGAGCGATGAGCCTTTGACATCGAGCAACGGCAAGGGTCCAGGCATTCGGCCTCGCGCGGCAAACCCGCGCGTCCGCGTGACGACCCTGCCCTCGATGGTGAAGGCGATGGAGACGGCAGCGTCGACCGAGACCCCACACGTCATGATGGACGTTGACGACGACGCGCCCGATGGAGCGTTCCCGGCCATCGATCCCTCCGTCCTGGCGGGCGCTAAGGACACAAGCGTCCCGCCTCAGGTCGACACCTCCACACCCGAGCCCCTCGCTCAGCGCCCGCAGGCCGTCAGCGTCCCGGTTGTCGTGGGGCTAGAGACATCGCCGGCTGTCTCGGTCAACGCGACAGAAGCCGTGGCCAACGACGACGACGAGCCGCTCAATACGGGCCAACGCCGGTGGGTCTGGCCAGCGGCCGTCGCAGGTTGCGTCCTCATCGGCGTGACGGCCTGGTTCGCCGCCCAGGGGAATGCACCACCGGCGCCTGCAAGCTCGGCGCCGGCTTCAGGCACGCCAGGACTCATTTCTGCCGTTGCCTTGCCCGACCAGACGCCGACGACGACGGCGGCAACGGCACCAGCCGCGATCACGCCAAACAAGCCCGTTGCGAGACGCGCTCCAGCCCCCCTACCCGACGCAAGAAGCGCTCCCGTGCCAGAGCCCGCTGCGAGCACGATCGCTCAGCCGGCCGCGGGCACAACGGCTGAGCCGGCGACCGACGACACCGTCAAGACGCCGCCTGTGCCGAGACGAGACAAGCCCGTTGCGCCAGCGTCAACGGCTGCCGCGTCAGCGACCGCGGCGCCCGCTCACACCAGCACGGTCGTGAGCGCCCACCCTGTCGCACCCGACGCGGTCCCAAGTGACGCTGTGGTCGTGACGGATCCACGGGATGACCCTGCCGTCGTCTTGGCGTTTGAGCGTGCGGAGGCCGCCATGGCACTCGCCCTTGCCAACAACGACCCGCTGCTTCGAAAGAAAGCCTATCGCCTCAAAAAGCGCGCCTACCGACTGCTCAAAGGCAAGCGCAAAGCGGCAGCGCGTCAGCGGCGATACGACCGGAAGCGTCGCTAGCAGCGTTCGGGGAAATGCGGTTTCTGGGACGAAGTGAGGTGTGCCGCTGAGGTGACAAACGAGAGGAAACCACAACGCGGGTTGCAGGGGCGCAGCTCCTGAGTGATCTCGAGGTTGTTGCCTCAGTGGTGCGCATCACGAAGTCATCAGGAATTGCATTTCCCCGAACGTTGCTAGAGCACCGATCAGGTTCATTGCATCCGAGTTGCAAGGACTGGCGTTGGCGACCCTGAGACGGCGTCAGCTACACCCCGAGGCCGGTCGCTGGTAAGCTGACTGCCGGCAGGGAGGAACGCCAATGACCCGGAACTGG
>CALHXW010000372.1 GCA_938040325.1 uncultured bacterium
GAACTAGTCCCTGGCAAGCACATCGCCTTCGCCTCGCTCGAAAACAGCGCTTGATTTGGGACTAGTCCCTCAGCGTCGAACGACGTCAGCTCGCGCCAAACTTCTGCCGCCAATGACGAGCCCAAGCGTGGAGTCGCTGGGATTGAGGCGAAAAACGCGTGAGCTCATGCTCCGTTGTGCTTCCTGAAGCGACGCAAAGACGCCACTCGCACGGATATGCGAGTGGCGTCTGCTTTGTCAGGGTGGCCTTGCGCTACTCGTCGCAGACGGTCTCGACGCGCAGTGAGTCGATGTAGACGCCTTCATGGCCTTGGGTCGGCGCATCGACCGAGTCGAACACGAAGCGGACCTGCACGCGCTGGCCCGCGTGGAAGGTCAGCGGCACACGCACGTGGCGCCATGCGCTGTCGGTGGTCCCGTTGGGAAGGAGCTTCGATGACCAGGCGGGAAGCAGCGCGCCATCGCGCAGGATGAAGGCCTGGAACACATCGTAGTTCTTCGCGAAGCGGGTCGCCTTGTAGAGATCGAAGGCGATGGTCGTGGTGCCGCCGACGGGCACGTCGATGGGCCGGGTGGTTGCCGAGGTCTTGACCCGCTCGGTCGACGCGAGCGTCTGGGTGACGGGGTCGCCGCAGTAGAGCGAGAACTCCCCGCCCGAGGACCGGGTCTTGTCGGTGGTCCAGAACACGCCTGTCTCGAAGTTGTCGGTCACGTAGATGCCCTGCAGCGACTCGTTGTCGAAGTCGGCGAGGGTCTCGAGGGACTCGGTACAGCAGGCGGCGCTGCCGTCGCCGACGTAGCGGCAGAAGTTGTTGTTGCAGCTGTCGGTTGTGCAGCTCTCGCCATCGTCGCACTCGACGGCCTCGTCGCAGGCGTCGGGGTTGAGGGTCGTCTCGCACGTTGCGCCGTTGCAGGTGTTGATGGTGGCGCTGTCGCCGTCGTCGCAGTCGGCGTCGCTGATGCAGCAGTCGTCCGGGGCATCGTCGGCGAGGCAAGGGTTGGTCTCGTCGACCGTCGGGTCGGGGTCGGGCGTGTCGCAGCTGAAAGTCTCAAGGCACCCCGCGGGCGCGCAGATGTTGATCGTGCACTCATCGTGGTCGTCGCAGTCTGAGTCCTGGCTACAGACGCCGGGTACGGGGCACGTAGCGAGCACTTGGAGGTCGTCCAGCCAGACGCCTTCGAAGTCGTTGTTGACCTCGTCGATCGAGTCGAATCCGAAGCGAATCACGATCCGGCGGCCGCGCATGGGCTCGAGGTCGAGCTCTACGAGCGCGAACGCCTCGTAGGCGTTGGCCGGGATGCCGCGCTTGTCGAGCAGGTCCACGGTCTCGGCGACCGCGCCGCCTTCAATGACGTCGGCTTTGACCCAGAAGAGGTCGAACTCCCAGCTGGTCTCGATGCCAGCAAAGAGACGCATCGTCAGCACCGAGATGCGATCGAGGGGCAGGTCGACCGCCGGCAGAACGACTTCGCCGGCGACATGCTCGCCAACGTTGTAGCTCATGGTCGTGGGGTCGCCGAAGTAGAGGCCATAGGGCTCGCTCGTGGCGCGTGCAGGCAGGATATGCCAGCCGGCTGCGCCGTTGAGCTGCGACATCGCCACGCCATCGTCGATGGTGCCGTCGAAGCTCTCGCTGAAGAGAACATCGGCGGAGCAGCAGTCGGTCGACGGAATCGCAAACGCGACGCACTCGCCCTCCACGCAGCGATCTTCGGTGCAGCGATCGCCGTCCTCACACTCTGCCGAAGACGCGCAGGCGACGTCGGTTTCCAGCCCGGGGTAGTCGAACTCACCCTCGAAGGGCTCGTTGTCGATCTGGTGAAGCGTGGTCTGAACGTCCGACCCACAGCCCGACCCCAGCGCAGCAATCGCCGAGGCGGCAAACGTGGCTCTCATCAACTTACCCATTCCCATGTGCGCACCTCTGTTTTCAGACACAGCGGTCCGACGGACGCTCGGCCGCCATATTCACGAAAAATCACAGCTACTTGGATCCGGTGTTACCTCCGTAGGGCCCAGAGGACCCGATCTCGACCGATCTCCGAGGACTTGCGAGCTTCTTTGGCGGTTGTGGAGACCCGCTTGCTGCGGTATCAGGCCGGTGTGACTGCGCTCACCTCCATGCTCGAGACCCACTACGGCTTCAGCCAGTTTCGGCGTGGGCAGCGTGAGGTCATCGAGGCGATCGTCGAGGGGCGTCCGGTCGTCGCTGTGATGCCGACTGGCGCAGGCAAGTCCCTTTGCTACCAGCTGCCGGCCCTCATGTTTGAGGGCGTGACCTTGGTCGTCTCTCCGCTGATTGCGCTGATGAAGGACCAGGTAGACGGGCTGAATGCCCGTGGGATCGCCGCGGCCTGCATCAACTCGTCGATGGACTACGACGAGCAACGCGCTGTGCTCGGGCGGGCCCAACGGGGCGAGCTGAAGCTGCTCTACGTGGCGCCGGAGCGCTTTCGGTTCCAGGGAGCTGTTGCTGCGCTTCGCTCCCTCCGGATTGCACTCTTTGCAGTCGATGAAGCGCACTGCATCTCGCAGTGGGGGCATGACTTCCGACCGGACTACAAGAACCTCGGCTGGGCGGCACACCAGCTCAACGCTGAGCGCATCGCGGCGTTCACAGCGACGGCGACTCGCAGCGTTCGACACGACATCGTCGCATCACTCGGCCTCGCCAACCCTCTGGTCACGGTCGCTGGCTTTCTTCGCGACAACCTCCACATGTCGGTCGTTCAGATTCGCAAGATGAAGATGAAGCTCGACCACACCTCGCGCATCATCAAAGAGGCAGGCGGATCCAGCATCGTGTACTGCGCCACGCGGAAGAACTGCGATGAGGTCGCCTTCCAGCTCGGGCAGCTCGGTCACGACGTGGAGGTGTATCACGCCGGACGTTCCGACGCCGATCGCACCGAGGCCCAGGAGAGCTTTCAGCGTCGCGACGACCTGACCATTGTCGCCACCAACGCATTCGGTATGGGGGTCGACAAGCCCAACGTCCGTGCGGTCATCCACTACGACCTTCCCGGTAGCCTCGACGCCTACTACCAGGAGGCAGGCCGGGCCGGACGTGACGGCGTGCCGTCGGTCTGCGTGCTGCTCTTCACGTACGCCGATACCCGCATCCATGAGTTCTTCATCGACCGTGGCGGTGAGGGACTCCCTGCGGATCGCCGGGCCCACCAAGCGGAGATCGAGCGCACGAAGCTGCGCTCGATGGTGCGCTACGCCTACGAAGAGGGCTGTCGCCACCGCGCCATGCTCCGTTACTTCGGTGAGGTCGGCGTCGACGATGCCCGCTGTCCGGGCTGCGACCGCTGCTCGGGCAACATCGGGCTTGGCGAGCTGACCCTCGCGGGTCCACCGAGTCGCTCGGGCTCGGGCTCGGGCTCGGGCAGCGGCCGAGCCGCCCGTGAGACGGTCGGTGAGCTACGGCGCCTCCAAGAAGACGAGGAAGTCATCGTCCAAAAGGCGCTGTCGGCCGTTGCCCGCGCTCAAGGTCGGCTGAGCGTCACCGCCCTCGTGCGTGTGTTACGAGGAAGCCGCTCGAAAGACACGCTTCGCGACCCGCTCGCTGACAGCAAGAGCTACGGGATCCTCTCGGGCATGTCAGAGCAGTCTCTAGCAAAGCTCATGCACTCGCTGCGTCGCTGCGGCTGTCTCTCGGGTCGCAGCCCGCGCCTCACGCAGCGCGGCGTCGATGCCATGTGGCGCCGCGTTGACCTTGAGCTCGACGTCCCACCGTTTAGCGACGTGAAGCGGCGGTCTAAGCGTGCTCGCCCGGCCGAGATGAGCGACACGCTCGATGGCGCCGCCAAGCTACGCTTTGATCGGCTCCGGCAGCAGCGGATCCGAGTCGCCAAAGAGCGCGGTGTGCCCGCGTACGTCGTTGCGTCCAACAAGCTCTTGATCCAGATCGCGACGCTCAAGCCCGGTGCGGATCCCCATGCTTGGCTTGAGCTGCATGGGGTCGGCGAAACAAATCTCGGCCCTCTTCGGGATGCGTTCGCTGAGCTGGTCGACGACGACGGTGCGGTTGCCGTGCAGTCGCCGCAATCGGCCTAACTGCCCTAATTAAAGCAGGAACGTGGTCGGCCGGCCGGGAATCCGCGCTTGCACTTGTGCAGATGCGAGATTTCGTTGCTGCACACGCAACTCCTCGAATCGTTTAACCGAAGGCAATATCTGGTCAGAATGCGACCCGCTGGTCGGTCCTGGCCGTGTCTGTCGGCCCGTCGGCGGATCTGTCGATGAGCCGGCGGCCGCCGCCGTACTACGGGTTGGTGCGGTGCACCTTGCATGATAGTTTTTAGGCCTATGGAGAAGTCTACGCGCAAACCCGTCGACGCGCCTGAGCGCGACGCCGACGTGGAATATCTGCTCGCCGCTGCGGGGGTCGCTGCGCTCTTTATCGACGATGCCCGCTGCGTCCGCCGTGTGACCCAAGGTGCTGAGCGCTACGTGAGCGTCCCTCCATCCGACCAGCCGACGCCTCTGGAGTCCGTCGACGTCAAAGTCCCTGGGCTCGATCTTATGAGCATCGTCGTCGATGCCGAGACCAGCCAGCGCAGCGCGGAGTACCGCTTCCTCGCCGAAGACCAGTCCAACGTGCTTGTCCGTGTGGCCGATAGCTCCGATGGCCTTGTCGTCTCGTTTGTCGACACCACAGCCCTGCGCGAGACCGAGGAGCAGCTCACTGCCAGCCAGCAGCGGCTGCGTCGAAGCCAGACGCTCCTGAGCCAGGTCATCGACTTGGTCCCTCAGTGCGTTTACGCCCGCGATGAGGAAGGTCGCTTCGTGTTGGTCAACGCTGCCACCGCGGAGTTCTTTGGACGCGACGTCTCCGCGATGCTCGGCGCTCCGATGGAGAGCTTCATCAAGAACCCGAGCGACCTCCAGCGCGAGTGGCGCGAGGACGGGCTTGTGCTCCACGACCAAGACGTCCTGGCCATCGCCGAGCAGCTACGGGAAGACGCCACAGGGCGGCCTCGCGTGCTCGAGACGACCAAGATTCGCATGCTCGACCCGGACTCGGGCTCTCCGATGGTCTTGGCGATCTCCAACGACATTGAGGAGCGCAAGCGCGCCGAAGAAGAGCTGAAGCGCCGGGCGTTCTTCGACCCGCTGACGGGTCTGCCCAACCGCGACCTCTTCGTCGATCGCCTGCGCGGGGCCATCGCCCGCCACGGTCGAGGGTCACGCGGCTACGCGGTTCTCTTCCTGGACGTGGACTCCTTCAAGGAGGTCAACGACACCGCTGGTCACATCGCCGGCGACAACCTCCTCATCTCGGTTGCGGGGCGCCTTGTCGGATGCCTCCGCCCTGGCGACACCGTGGCGCGGTTTGGCGGCGACGAGTTTGCGATCTTGCTCGACGACGTCAGTGGGCCGCGCGTGGCCGAGCGCGTGGCCGAGCGCGTCCACGATGCGCTCGCGACCCCGGTCACCCTCGACACCGGTCGCTACGCGGTGACCGTCAGCGTCGGCATCGCGATGGGCTCAGAGCAGTCCACCGTCGAGACCATCCTGCGCGACGCAGACGTGGCCATGTACCGCGCGAAAGCGAAGGGCCCCGGTGGGACCCGTGTGTTCGACGCAAAGATGTACCGCGACACCCAGCGCTTTGTTCGCCTCAAGGTCGAGCTCCTCGAGTCGGTGAAAGACCGCTTCGAGGCCTACTTTCAGCCCATCATCTGTCTTGAGAGCGGCCGAGTTGCCGGCGTCGAGGCGCTCGCGCGCTGGAATCATCCCTCGCGCGGGATCCTGCGACCCGCGAGCTTCCTCGGGGTTGCGCGCCAGAGCGGCATCTTGCAGCGGGTCGAGTTCGCGGTGCTCAAGCGGGCGTTCGGTCACTTCAAGAAGCTCGAGTCGCTGCTCGAGCCGAGTGCCTCGCTCCACGTGAACTTCTCGCCTGAGCTGCTCGCTAACGAAGCGCTGCTGGTCAGGCTCGAGACCATGCTTGAGAGCGCGCAGGTCGACCCGAGCCGGCTGGTGGTCGAGGTCACTGAGAACTCGCTCATCGCCAACCCGAACGTGACCCGCGGGTTGTTACGGCGGCTGCGCGACATCGACGTCAAGGTCGTCCTCGATGACTTTGGCACGGGCTACTCATCGCTGAGCCACCTTCATGTCTTCCCGATCGACGGCCTCAAGGTCGACAAGAGCTTTGTGCATGCACTCGCGACCGCGGGGCCCGGCTCCAAGATCGTCGAAGCGACCGTGGCGCTCGGCAAGAACCTTGGGCTGAGCGTCACCGCCGAAGGTATCGAGACGCAAGCGCAGCTCGACGTGTTGTGTGACATGGGGAGCGACTTCGGCCAGGGCTTCCTCTTCGCCCGGCCTCGAGACGTCGACAGCTTCATGAGCTGGCTCAAGAGCTACGACGGCATCCGAACCCCTCCAGCACCGGTGCTCCTCCGACAGTAGGTGCGACGCGCTCTTGGAGCTCACCGCCCGTTCATCGCTCGGTTCGCCGTTTGAACTCGACCCGGTCGGGCCGCGGTGATTTAACGTGAGCGATGACGCTTGCTGACACCCTTGGGCGGCCGCTGACGGATCTTCGGATCTCCGTCACAGATCGCTGCAACTTGCGCTGCACCTACTGCATGCCGGCCGAGGTGTTTGGACCGGACCACGCGTTTCTCCATCGTGATGCACTGCTCAGCTACGAGGAGATCACTCGCGTTGCTCGAGTCTTTGTAGGGCTCGGCGTGCGCAAGCTGCGACTGACAGGCGGCGAGCCCCTCGTGCGGCGCGACGTGGCAACGCTGGTTGCCTCGCTGTCGGCGATCGATGGCGTCGATGACATTGCGCTGACCACCAACGGACTGCTCCTCGGGCGTCACGCAGCAGCGCTCCGTGCAGCTGGTCTGAGCCGATTGACCTTGAGCCTCGACGCGCTCGACGAGGCCACCTTCAGCAAGATCAATGGTCGCGGCGTTGCTCCTGGGCGCGTGCTTGCGGGACTTGCTGCCGCCGAGCGGGCGGGCTTTGAGAGCGTCAAGATCAACGCCGTCATTCAGCGAGGCATTAACGAGCACGCCATCATCGAGATGGTGGAGCACTTCCGCGGCACCGGTCACGTGGTCCGCTTTATCGAGTACATGGACGTGGGTGAGACCAACGGCTGGCGGACCGACGACGTCGTGAGCGAGTCCACCATCGTCGCGCGCGTCAACGACCGCTACCCGCTTGAGCTTGTGCCGCCGAGGGTCGCAGGTGAGACGGCACGGCGCTACCGCTTCCTCGACGGTCAGGGCGAGATCGGCGTCATTGCGAGCGTCACGCGACCCTTCTGCCGTGGCTGCGTGCGAGCACGGCTGTCGGCCAAGGGGGAGCTCTTCACCTGCCTCTTTGGTGCGACCGGTGTCGACCTCCGCTCAGCCTTACGAGCCTCGAGCGGAGATGAGGCTCTCCGCGCTCTGGTTCACGACACCTGGCGAGGCCGCACGGACCGCTACTCCGAGCAGCGGCGTGCGGGTGAAGCAACCCAGAAGGTGGAGATGTCCTACATCGGCGGGTAGAGGTCGGCGCAGGTGCCGCTGGGCGCCACAAACGTTCCGTCCGGGTTGCCGCCTAAGATGGCATCGGTGAACGCCTTCGTCTGAGCTTGGAGCGCGCAGATCGGCGAGACGAAGTAGTCCGGCGTCTCTCGCTGGACGATCGGCGGGTGCGGCGACTCGTAGTTGACGCTGCAGATCGGGGTGACGACCTGGGCGTGGCAGCTGGCGGCGTTATAAGTGATGGCTGCGGTCCGGTCGGTGCCGTTGAAGCTGGTGTTGGCGGCGACGGGAGCGCTGAGCGGCTTCGGCTCAAGGGTGTCTGCGCCTGGAATGTTGCTGGCTAGCGTCCAGTCGTCGCCGGCGGTGTAGACCTCGAAACCGTAGGCGTTGTTGTAGGAGAGCTGGGCAGGGGAGAAGAGAGTCTCGTCCCAGCTGTCGCCGTTCGAGATGATTGGGGTCGAGCTGGCATCACGCCGGTAGCGCAGGACGTAGGGGGCGTAGCCGAGCGGATCGCTGCGCTGGCAGAGCCACTGGAGCAGGGCGACGATGGGGTTACGGTAGGCGCCTTCGGTCAGCTCCAGCGGCATCACGCCGAGGCCTAGGACCGCGTTGATGACGCCAGCGGCAGTTCCGGCGTTGTTCGGCGCCATCGGCAGGTTCGCTGAGACAATGCGGCCTGAGCCGACCGAGGTCACGACGCCCGCGAAGTCGTCGGAGACCGCCATCAGTGCCGTTGTGAAGCTGGTCCCAAACGACAGGCTCTGGTGGAAGATACGTGTCTCATCAAAGGAAAGACCCGCTTGGACCTGCGACCAGTCGCCGCCTTGGAGGAGGCGCACCAGCAGGTGGAGCTCGGCGGCAATCTGAAGGTGGTTAGCCTCGATGATCATGGGGTCGAGCTTGTTCTCAAGCGCAAACATGGGCCCGACCGAGTCCGTGGCTGCACCGTTGTCGCCGATGTGGTCAGGGACAAAGCCGGCGGCGTCCGAGGCAAGGCCCGTGTAGGTGTTGTACTCGTCCTGGCGGGTTGGCACGACGAGCTTATCGGCGGCGATGTAGCCTCGTCCGAGGCGGCCGCCGTGGAAAGGAGCGTCCAAGACGATCGTGGCGACGTTTGAGGTGCAGTTGATGTTGGCAAACGCGACGGCGTCGCTCCGAATCGCGCTGCCGCCGTGAGTGAACACGGCGATGGGCAGGTTGCTCAGATCAGCGAGCTGGTCATCGCAGAGAAAGAGGGTGAAGGGCACGGCGGTACGCACGGACGTCTGCGGTGCACCTCCGGACCACCGGTGGGGCGTCGCTTCTGCCTCGCCGGAGACGTCGTCGACGTGGAAGGCCGGCGCGATGACCGTGCCGTTGAGAACGCGTCCAATGCCAAAGTGTGCGGTGCCACCGTCGTAGCGGTCACCACCAGCAAGCGCACCTGCGCTGGCTCGCGCTCCCTCGCCCCATGCGCCGGGGTTGGTGGACCAGTCACCGGTCGGCGTCCCGAAGTAGGCATCGAGTCCGGCGCCATCCACCGGCGCGGCAGCGACCCACGATGCGGTCCCCTCGTCGTAGCGCACGTTGAGCGTCGGGGCCTCGAGCGTAAACGCGTCGACGGCGGAGACGATCCCGTCGATGGTGGGCAGCGTGGCTTCCGTCGTGAAGACGGTGCCGACGATGACCGCGTCGAGCGGGATCTCCGCGTCTCGGACCCAGTCCCAAGCGGCACGCGCGGCGTCGGCGGCCGCGTTGCCTGTTGGCTGCTCAGCGATGACGTCAGCGAACCCCGCTGGTGACTCGATCGTGACGCCGTCGACCGTCGTGACGCCTGCCTCGATGAGCACGGCGTAGCGCGAGTCGGGCATCATGTAGTCGCCGAAAGCCGGGCTCACGCCGAGCAGCCCCTGCTTGTCGGCATAGAAGATCTCGACGTCCACATCCTCGCCTTCCCGGGGACCACTGAGGGTCACCAACCGGACCTTGCCCTCGAACGAGGCGAGGTCGGGAGCGGCGTTCATCGGAAAGAAGATGGGGCTTGTGAACGAAAACCCGTCGCGGTCGGCGATGTAGTCGCTGAGCGAGTCGGTCACGGCAGCGCTGGCGGACGCGCTGAGGATCGGATCCTCGCTGAGCGGGGCCACCGAGAGCCCTCCGCCGTCGAGCCGGTACATCTCGCTTGGGAAGGGCGCGGCCGTCATGTGTTGGCTGGGGTCCAGCCCAAACGCAAACACCGCATCCGCAGGGACCGGAGCGGTGGTGTCCGTCGCGTCGTCGCTGTCGGCCTCGGACGTGTCATCGGCCACGTCGGTGTCGTCGCCGGTCGTCGGATCGTCGTCGCCACACCCGGCGGCGCCGAGCGCAAGAAGTGAGGCAGCGGTGACTGCAAGGAGTCGAGTGAGGGTCGTCGGTCGACGCATGATGGTCTCCATCTGAGCGAGGCGCCGGCAAGGTAGCAGACATCGAAGTCACGTCGCTACTCTACGGGGTCGGGTGACGTCAGCCGCGCCTGTTCATACCCAACACGCGCCGCGGTGCCTAAGATGAAGGGGCTGACCTCGCAGAGCTCAGCGATCGCCGAAGGCGACGACCCACACAAGGCAGCTATGTCCGAGTCAGACACCCCTCCCAAGAAGCTCAAGCGCTTCGCCAACCTCGACATCGACGGTGTCGACGGCAAGCCGCGCGTCCGCAACAAGAAGGCGCCTAAGAAGCAGGCTCAAGCCGCACCGGCGCCAGCGCCGGCCACCCCAAGCTTTCCAGAGCCGCTGCCACCCACGTTCGCTCGTGGGCCTGCGCCCCGTGCTCCACGTGGGCCGGTCCGCGGTGGGCCGCCTGTGATGCGGATCGATCTCCGCGGCACGCCGGAGGAGATTCCCGAGGGCACCGAGCCCGGCGTAGTCACTGTCGAGGTAGACTTGCGAAGGTCGCGTGGCGGCGAGACACGTCCAACCCCGCCACGACGGACTCCCGGGCCGATGCCGATGCCAAGGGTTGAGCCGCCGCCACCGTCGCGCCCCGCTGGCTACTCGCACCCCCGCAACAGCGACCAGACGCCGGCACCGATCACGATCTCGCCGCTGGCTGCTCGCGAGATACGCCTGATGGCCCACCAGGCCGGTGTCTTAGGGCAGGGCTTGCGTATCATGACGAGTGGGCCGGGAGGCCCCGAGAACTGCGAGTTCGCATTCGAGCCTGAGCCGACGCCCGACGATGAGGTGTTCGTCACCCAAGATGTCCTCGTGTACGTCGACCGCGAGACACTCGCATCACTGCGCGGGTGCCGCATCACCTGCGAGCACCTGCGCGGCTAGCCCCAAACAAGCGCCATTTTCGAGCGAGGCGAACGCTCCCGTGCTTGCCAGCGGCGTCGGCCGGGTGAAGGCTTTGCGAGCATCGTCGAGCTCGGGTGAACGCGGCGAGCGAACCGACGCACCGATCCGTTCGTTTCCCACCTGCGCCACGGCGAATTGAGCCGGTGGTCTGCGTCGCGGCCGTCGGTCACTGAGCCCGATCGGCTGG
>CALHXW010000373.1 GCA_938040325.1 uncultured bacterium
TCCCAGATGATGCGCTCGAAGCGACCGGCCAATCCGTGCAGGCTCATCAGCACAAGGGCTTCGTGACGGGCACGCTCGGCCAGCCATGTTGTGCCACTGCCGGCTGGCCAGTGACGGTCGAGAGCACTCCTGTCCGTCACCAGCTGCTCTCGGTAGATCGCGCCATCGGCGTCGACGAAGCGCGGCGGCTCCGACCAAACGGACTCAAAGAGTCGTCGGCCCAGATAACACTCCGACCAGATGCGCCACAGCAGGTCGACGGCCACTGCCGCCACCGGAACACCAGGCCCCATCGCAGAACGAACAGCATCGCAAGCTCCCGGGAACCCTCCTGCTGTCAGCGTTGTCACTCGGTCTTGGTCCACTGCCGGGTAGGCCCGGGCAGCATGACGGGCTGCAGTGAGGCTCGCCTCCGGCATGAAGAGCGCGGACGAGCGCACGAGTCTCGGTGAGTCGGTCATATCGTATCCGGAGGCCGCACACACGCAGCCTCGTGTCATAGGAGAGGTCGATTGCTGCGCCGCCGTCAGCACGACTCGATAGCAAGGACGCAGCGGTCGAGCGGCGGCGCCCCTATTGGATAGCGGCCCACATCCGCGGTGGCCACCCCTTCTCGACGCGAACGCGTCGAAGAGGAGCACCCGTTTGCACAAGACAGGGCTAGGGCCGACCGCAGGCCATCAACGCTTGCTCCTTGAGTTCCCGTTACCTGGCCCACCGGTCGCTTGCGAGGGTCCCCGGCGCTTTGGCCGGTGCCAGCGTGACCTTGTCGCTGGCGCCACTCGGCCCGACTGTTGGTCGCGTCTCTACACCCTATGGAGGCTAGTCCTGCAGCATCCCTTCCGGCACGGTGTCGAGGGGGCCAACGTCGGGTTCGCCAGGGGCACACGCGGCGTCTGACTCAGCGCCAAGCGCTAGCCCATCGTGGTTGTTGTCGTCCCAGTCGACGACGTCGTGCCCTTCGCTGCAGTTGGATGGCACCGCCGCTTCGTATCCCTCCATGCCGTCGGCGTCGAGTCCAGCGTCCTTCTGCGGATGCGGCGTTGGGCCAGCCGTGCAGGCCACGCACAGCGTTGCCAGAAGTACGACGAGCAGCCGCAGAACGTTGGTCATCGACCTGCGACAGGAACGCTCGGAGCTGCCGGCGCCAGATCGCGTGCCGCCAGCTTCTGCAGGCAGCCTCTCCGATGAGTCGCTGGTTCGGAGGTCATTGAGTGTGTGCATGGTGGGCTCCGGGCTCGCAAGCTTGCCCCAACTGAGCAATCATTCTACATAGTGTGCAGCAAGGATACACTCGGGAGGCGAGAGTGGAGAGCATGATCGATGGACGCTACCGTGTTGTCGGCGAGTTAGGACGCGGCAGCATGGGCCGCGTTGTTCTTGTGTCGGATTCCTATGCAGGCGACGTGCCATATGCCTGCAAGGTCCTTGAGCGCAAAGAGCTCCACCACGACTTCGCCGCCGAGTACAGCCTATTGCGCCGCCTGGCTCACCCCGCATTTGTCGCGGCCCATCGTCTCGGCGTGGACTACAAGACGCGCCAGCCCTTCGCTTTGCTTGAACTCTGCGAAGGGAACAACCTCTCCGAGCTTCCAGCCCAAGGGGTCGACGATGTTGCGACGGCAGCCGCAAGCCTCCTCCGCGGCCTCGACCACCTCCATCGGCATGGCTACGTGCATGGCGACCTAGCTCCGACCAACGTCGTCCGTATCGAGGCCGACAGCGGCTGGGCCTACAAGATCTTGGACCTCGGGGCTGGCGGCCGGAGGGGCAGTCGCCGTGGAACGACATCAGGCGTGCTGGCGTTCGCTGCGCCCGAGCGCTTGCGTGGCGACTCGCTCGATCCGCTCGGCGATCTGTGGTCGCTTGGGGCGTTGTTGTTTCAGCTTCAGCACACGCGTCACCCGTTTCCGGGGTACCCGGCGCGTGACGGAGCCCCCGCGGCGGTCAACCGTAGCGGCCTTCAAGCCACCAAGCTGGACGGTTTCATCGATCGTCTGCTCGCCACGGATCCGCGAGACCGATTCCCCACAGCAGGAGCGGCCCTTGCTGAGCTAGCCGATATCACGGGGCGTTCCCTTCCTCTGGTACGGATCGCCGAGCTCGCGGCAAGGCAGGACGCCCTCCCCTACCACGATGGCTCCGGTCAGCTCAGTCGGGTCGAGCACGACGTGCGCGCAGCCCTCGAGTCGACGCGTTCGCTCGCTGTTGATGTCCAAGCGATGCCAGGGGGCGGCAGGACACGGCTCCTCAGTGAGCTGGCTGACAGGATCGCTGGCCGTGAAGTCCCGGTCATCTTCGAGCGCGGTATCTCTGGTGACCCCATCGGCGGGGTCCTGCTGCGCATCCTCCGCCGTCTTGACCCGGACGCAGAGCAGCTCGACCTCTCCCCCGAGGGGTTGATGAAGGCTGTCGGACGCTCGTTACGAGACCAGACGGCACCCGTTTGCCTCGTGGTCGACGACCTCGACCGGACCGACACTGCCACCCGCTCTGCCGTTTCCACACTCGCCCGCAACGTCAATGCACTGAGCCGACGACGCGCGAACGTAATCCTGGTCACGGGCGGGGCTGGCGCCAACAACGTCTCACTCCCCCCCTGGCACTCCGACGATGTCGAACAGTTCCTCGAGCTGGTCTTTCCCAAACGTCGCGTAGGCTCGCGCGTCGCAGACCCATTGTGCGACGTGGCCCGGGGCAACCCGTCGCTGGTGATGCACATCCTCGGCGAGCTGGCTCGAGCCGGCGGCATCGTCGTCGACAGCGCCGCGGTTCTCATCGCGGCCCCCAACGCACTCAAACAGAGCGCCTCGTCGCTGGAAGGCGCTGCCAAGGAACGGCTCGAGAGTCTTCCGGAAGGCGCACGCGAGGCCGCTGGCGTCCTGGCGTACGCACGCGCTCCTGTGCCATACGCCTGCTGGCCTGACTTTGCCGCGACGCTCTGTGCTGCCCGCGTTGCCACCGCAATCCCCGCTGATGGCGGCCCCATGCTGGCGCTAGCGTCCGAGGCCACAGTCCGTGAGGCACGTAGCCTCACCGATGAAGTCACCGCGCACAAGGAGCTTGCCCGTCGTCTCAGCGTCTGCGCGCCAACCCCGGACACGCGCGTGGCCAGTGCGTGGCATCGGCTCAAGGCTGGCGAAGCCGGCGCGATCGGAGAGGCCGAGGCGCTCTTTGACGCGTTGCCTCCTTCCACGCTCGAACCACTTGCGCTGGCGCTCCACGAACGCGACGACTGGCCGACCAGCGCGCGACTTGCGATGTTGGCCGCAACCGTCTTCGAGCGGACTGGTCTCGTCGAGGAAGGCATCGTGATTCTGCGCCACGCCGCAGCGTTGGCCAACGATGACGATGTGGCGGCTCGTGCCCTCGCGTCGGTTGGTCGGCTCGAGGCTCGCCAGTCCAGACACGCGACAGCCGGCGAGGCACTTGCGGAGGCGCTTGAGCGAGGCGGTGAGGACCTCGCCCCTGTCGTCAAGAGCGAGATTCTCGCCGCACGCGCCCGCGCTGCGGTCCTGAGCGGTGCGTTGGAGATCGCTCAAGCTTCTTGTACCGAAGCGCTTGCGCTTGGCGTGTCGCCGACCATGAAGGGCGCGGTCCTCTACACCCTCGGACTGGTCAACTACTACCGGGGGGACCAGGACGCTGCACGGGACTCGTTCATGCAGGCACTCGAGCTGTCCGTTGATGCAGGCGACGTCGTCGAAGCTGCTGCTGCCGTTACGGGGCTTGGACTCGTCGCACACCGCGCCGGCGACCTCGACCAAGCGCAGGTTCACTATGAGGACGCACTGCAGCGGGGCGAGGAAGCGGGCGATGATGCGCGCGTGCTCACCTGCCTGCAGAACCTTGGCGTCGTTCACCACGAGCGCGGTGCCTGGACCCATGCGCTCGACACTTACCGCGAAGCGTTCGCACTTGCAGAAGCGCTCGGCCATACGGGCCGCGTCGTGCAGCTCTCGGGCAACCTCGGCAACCTCTGGCGCTACCTGGGCGAGCTGGACGAGGCACGCGCGGTGCTCTTGCAGGGCCTCACGTCGGCACGGTCGGAGCAGAACCGCCACATGGAAGCGATCCTGCTCAACCTGCTCGCGGACGTCGCGAGCGATGTCGATGACTGGCAGGAAGCCGAACAGCTGCTCTACGACTCGCAAGCCGCCAGTCGTGACGCACAGTACGCGCGCGGCGAGACAGAAGCGAACGTGAGCCTGGCGCGGGTCATGATCGACCGGCGGGACTTCGAGCGAGCTCGGCGACACGCACAGGACGCGCGTGACGGAGCTGCAAAGCTGGAGAGCGACGAGCTGTCGGCACTGGCGGTGATGCACCTGGCCTCAATTCAGCGCCAGAGTGTGCGAGGTGACCGGGCAGCGGCTCGCCGACTGTCGACCGAGGCACTGACGCTGGTGGAGGGTGTCGCAAGCCCCGATGCCCGCTGGCCGGTCTTGCTTGAGGCGATGATGCTCGCCCGTGATGACGGCGCGCTCGCCGAAGCGCGCAAGCACGCACGTGAAGTCCGGCGCATCCTGCAGCAGCTGGAGGACGGTGTTCCTGCCGAGCACCGCGACGCGTTCCGCCGACGCCGCCAACGGCAACACGCATGGCATGAGACCGCAGCCTTGGTCGCCGACGCCGCGCCTGAGACGTCGGCTGTTGGGATCGCCGCAGACCAGTGGACGCGCTTGCTCGACGTCAACAAGCGTCTCTCTAGCGAGCACAATGTGGATCGACTGCTCGAGTACATCATGGACTCAGCGATTCTCCTCACGGGTGCCGAGCGCGGCTTCTTGCTCATTGAGACACGCAGCGAGGAGGCGACGGCGCTTGAGGTCCGCGTCGCCCGAAACCTCGACCAAGAGAACATCCGCAAGAAGCACCTCAAGATCAGTCACGGAATCGCGCGTCGGGTCATGGATGCCGGCGAGGCAGTGATCACGATCGACGCCATGGAAGACGACCGCTACCGGGACCAGCTCTCCGTACATGACCTGCGGCTTCGCTCCATTCTCTGTCTGCCCATGATCTTCCGTGGCCATGTCCATGGCGCGATCTACCTAGACAACAGGTTTAGAACCTCCGCGTTCTCTGAGACCGACTTGCCCTACATGGGCGCCTTTGCGGATCTAGCGGCGATTGCGCTCGAGAACGCCCGATTGATGACAGAGAGCACCACCCAGCGGGAGCAAATTGAGGCCGCGCGCGTCGAGCTTGAGGTGCTCAACGCAAAGCTGAAGGCAAAGCTTGATGCAACAACGGTCGCGCTCGAAGACACCCACCGTGTGGTCGTGCGCCAGCAACGGCAACTTGAAGCGAACCATCAGTACGACACCATCATTGGCAACTCGCCGAGTATACGTCGTATCTTTGCGATGATGGACCGGCTACTCGACAACGATGTGGCCGTCCTCATCGAGGGAGAGTCCGGCACCGGCAAGGAACTTGTCGCCCGCGCGATTCACTTCAACGGCGCACGCAAAGACCGGCCCTTTGTGGCCGTCAACTGCGGGGCCATTCCCGCGACGCTGCTCGAGAGCGAGCTCTTCGGACACGTTCGAGGAGCATTCACCGGCGCCAACCGCGACAAGATGGGGCTATTCGAGGCGGCGCACACCGGTACCCTCATGCTCGACGAGCTCGGCGAGCTTCCGCTGGAGATGCAGGTCAAGCTTCTGCGAGTCCTCCAGAGTGGCGAACTTAAGAAGGTCGGTGCCACACGAGACACCAAGGTTGACGTCCGCATCATCGCCGCCACCAATCGCCGGTTGGAGGAGGAGGTTGCAGCCGGCCGATTCCGCGAGGACCTCTACTATCGCCTCTCTGTGGTTCCGATGCAGCTACCCAGCCTGCGCGAGCGTCGCAGCGACATCCCTCTCTTGGTTCAGCACTTCATTGACAAGAACAAAGCGTCCGGACTCGGAGCCGTCACCGCCATATCACCTGCGGCGCTGGCGCTTCTGCAAGGCTATGCGTGGCCTGGAAACGTCCGGCAACTTGAGATGGTCCTCAAGAACGCCAGCGTGTTTGCTGGCGATGAAGTTCTCCAGCCACATGACTTCGAGTCGTTTCCAGACATTCGTGGCGACCGGCCCAAGACGGTGGAGAGCGATGCCCTGCGCGGCAAGACGTTCGCCGAGATCGAGCGCGAAGCCATCATCTTGGCGCTTCGTGACAACCGCGGAAACAAGAAGCGCAGCGCCGAACAGCTCGGGATTGACCGCCGCACGCTCTACAACAAGCTCGCCGCCTACAAGATTGTGGTCGAAAAAGAGCTCACGGTTGCGTGAGACGCAACACGCAAAGACACACGTTTCCTGCACCTTCCAACTGCGACTCCAC
>CALHXW010000374.1 GCA_938040325.1 uncultured bacterium
ACGCGGCCCGCTCAAACGGTGCTCCATGGGCACTCACACTCGAGAGCGACGCCATCGCCTGAGCAGAAAATGACGGCGCTCATGACCGCGCCCTTGCAAAATTCAGTAGCGACGCCTGAACTCGACGATGCACGCATCGCCTTCGTCCAGCCGACGCCGCTGGCAAGCACATCGCCTTCGCCTCGCTCGAAAACAGCGCTTGATTTGGGTCTAGCCGGCGGCGGCACCGAGCGGTAAAGCGCTCCCCATGAAGACACGCGTGAGCGCCTACGGGCTGGTGATCGACGAGGGCCGCATCCTGCTGACTCAGCTAGCCGACTTTTGCTACCGACCGGGTCACTGGACCCTGCCGGGTGGCGGCATGGAGCACGGCGAGCAGCCCGAAGAGACGTTGGTCCGCGAGCTGCGGGAGGAGACCGGCTTGGTGGCCCATGATCTCTCGCTCTTCCACGTGCACGCGTTCTCTGAGAGCTCGCGTGGGCTCTACATGGGCGTGCAGATCGTCTACCGCGCGAGCGCCACCGGCACGCCGAGTGTGCAGGAGGTCGGTGGGTCCACGGCAGCTGCGGCCTGGGTGCCGCTTTCACAGCTGGCTGAGCTTCCGCGCGTACCGGGGCTCGATGTGGTGCTCGGCAAGCTCGGCATGACATTCGACAACGCCGCTCCGGCCGAGCCGACCAAGGGACCGTGAGGGTTCGCTAAGTGGCCCTTGCGAGTGGGGCTGTGCGTTGCTACTCCCCCCAAAGACACGGAGGGGACATGGTTCGGTCGACGTTAATGTTGGGTCTATCCACGACGCTGAGCTTCGCGCTGCTGACGGCCTGCGAGCCGCCGGATGAACGTCTGCCCAAACAGCCCGCGGTACCTGGCGAGGGCCACGTTGCGCCCACGGTCGTGCCGAAGGCGCCAAAGGGCGGTGGCGTGACGACGACGGCGGTGACCAAGCCCCCGGCAACGAAGCCGACGCCGGCGAGCGCCATGCTCGATGGCACGGCCGACGCGCTGCGAATGCTCAACACGCCTAAGTGGGCGGATGCCGGCGAGTTCACCCGCTACTGTGACGACTCGATCGCGCGCGCGACCACGGTGCGAAAGCGGCTTCAGAAAGCCGGCAGAGCGGACGCCGTCGTGCTGGCGGACTTCAACAAGCTCAGCTTGGAGCTCGACACCGTCAGCGGCCTGGCGAGCTTGATGTTCAACGTCAACCCCAACAAGGCCGTGCGTGACGCGGGCCAGGCGTGTCAGCAGAAGCTGTCGAAGTTCACGACCGACGTGGGTCTCGACCGCGCGCTCTTTGACGCCATCTCAAAGGTCGACGCGTCCAAGCTCACGGGCGACCCGAAGCGGGTCGTTGAGCACACGATCCGCGACTTCAAGCGAGCCGGCGTCGACAAGGACAAGGCGACCCGCGACCGCATCGCCAAGATCAACGCGCGCATCGTCGAGATCGGCCAGGACTTCCGCAAAAACATCAACGCCGACGTGCGCTCCATCAAGATCACCGACGCATCGAAGCTGAAGGGCCTACCCCAGGACTGGATTGACAAGCACAAGCCAGACGACAAGGGCGTGATCACCGTTACCACCGACTACCCGGACTTCTTTCCGTTCCAGCGCTACTGCGCCGATGGCGAGCTGCGAAAGCAGCTCTACCAGCAGTTCATGAAGCGTGCGTGGCCTCAGAATGAGCCCCTGATCAAGGAGATCCTCACGCTCCGCAAAGAGTTCGCGGGCATCATTGGCTTCGAGTCGTGGGCGGACTACATCACCCAGGACAAGATGACTGGCTCCGCCAAGGTCGTCGACGCCTTCATTAAGGACATCGAAAAGATCGTGCGTCCCCGCAACGACGCCGACGTCGCGGCGCTGCTCGAGCGCAAGAAGAAGGACGACCCGACGGCTACCACGATCGAGAGCCACGACCGCTTCTACTATGTGTCGAAGGTCCGCGAGGACAAGCACGGCTTCGACGAGAAAGTGCTTCGCTCCTACTTCAGCTACCCCCTAGTCAAGCAAGGAATCTTCGATCTGTACGGGGAGCTCTTTGGCCTTACGTTCCGCGCGCTACCGAACTACAAAACGTGGCACCCGTCGGTGGAAGCCTGGGAGATGCTCTCGGATGGCAAGCTCGTAGGGCGATTCTTCCTCGACAACCACCCTCGCAGCGACAAGTACAAGCACGCGGCGATGTTCCCCATCCAGACAGGCCTCAAGAAGGGCCGGATCCCGTGGGCTAGCTTGGTCTGCAACTTCCCCGACCCCTCCGAGGGAGGGGGTAGAGGGCTGATGGATCACGGCCAGGTCGAGACCTTCTTCCACGAGTTCGGCCACCTCATCCATCACCTGGTTGCGCGGGGCACCGACTGGGTCGATCTCTCAGGAATCAACGTCGAGTGGGACTTCGTGGAGGCTCCGTCTCAAATTCTTGAAGAGTGGGCGAGCAGCCATGAGGTCCTGGCACGATTCGCGCGTCACAGCGACACGGGCGAGGTCATCCCGAAGGCACTGGTCGACAAGCTTGTGAGCGCCTCCGAGTTCGGTAAGGGGCTCTCGCTGATGCGCCAGGTCTTCTACACGGCCTACAGCTTCTACATCCACTCGGCCGACCCCAAGACGCTCGACCTGGATGCGTTCAGCGCCGAGATGTACAGCAAGTACAGCCCGTTCCCAGCGGTGAAGGGCGGCAAGATCTTTTCGAACTTCGGCCACCTCATCGGCTACAGCGCCATCTACTACACCTACCAGTGGTCGCTCGCCATCGCCAAAGACCTCTTCACGCGCTTTGAGACGGAAGGCGTGATGAACAAGAAGGTCGCGATGGACTACCGCAAGCTCATCCTTGAGCCCGGCGGAACCAAGGACGCTGAAGAGCTGGTCACGGACTTTCTGGGGCGCAAGCGAACGCTCAAGGCCTACCGCGACTACATCCAAAAGGGCGCAGCGAAGTAGCGACCTGTGCGGACAGAAAGCCTCGGGGCTCCGTTGGACTCGGGCCGGTCGTATGGCAGTGGATCGGTCGCGCACTGTGCGCGCACTGTGCGCGCCATCCGTGCCGTTGCGGTGCGGCGGAAGGGTGGATTCGCTCGAAAAGCGGCCAGCCGGCCCGACCGGACGCTCGCTCGCATGCTTGACAGTCGCCGGTCCGACGACCGACACTCGTGCGTCGCACCCGGTAGCGTGCACGCTCGCCGGGTTGTTCACATGATCAATCGACACACGATAGCAACGCGGTCCCGCGTTGCGAGGGCGTCATGCTCACGCGGCTGAAACGGCTCTTCACAAGTGAGGAAGACGCTGAGGATGGGCTCATATGCCTGCCTCTGTGTCGCCTTCGGCATGCGACGCTGCATCCCGGATCCTTTCTGTGGACGCCTGGCGTCGGCGGGGGCGCGTTCGGTGAGGGCGCCTCGTCCGTGCTGGAAGCGGCCGGTGTCGGCGGAGAGGTCATCGTCGCGTTTCAGGCGGCCGCGCGTGCGCCACTGCACCCCCACGCGATCGTTGCCCGTATCGATGAGGTCACCGACCTCCCTGAGGACTGGGACCCCGCCGACCTCGGGGCCAAGCAACGCTTCCGCCTGACGGGCCTCGAGCGCATCACCCTTGACCTCGCGACCTGCACGACGAAGAAGCTTCCGACCATCAAGGGCAAGCACGCCAACACGCGCCAAGAAGACTTGGAGATGCCCAGCGAGACCTTGCGCGAAGCGCTCGCTGCCCTCTCGAAGGTCGACAACAACTGGCCGGCGCACTGGCAAGCAGCCTTCGCCCAGCTGCCAGAAGCACCGCTAGGGCAGTGGGCAACGACGCTTGGCTGGCGCCTATCCAAGGACGAGCGGCTCGAGCTCTTCGATCACCCGGAGCGCATCGAGACCGCGGTCGCGTCGACCCTCGACGCACTCCACTTGGGGCTCGACCCCGACAGCCGGCGTGAGGCCATTCGCCGACAGACGGTGACGCGCCGCACGAGCGCCATGCCGGAGCGGGAGGTTGTGACCGAAGCGGACACTGCGGGCTGGGCGATCTTTCACCCAGGCGACCTCACGCCCCCCGAAGGCACGGCCGACGACGCGCCGCCCATCCCGACCGCAACCCACCTCGCGCTTGGCAACCTCGTCGCGGTGCGGGTCGCGAGCGCGCGCATGATCCGCGTGCGCCTGACGGCGAAAGAGCTCGACACGTTCGAACAAGCGGCCGTCCGCGCGTCGGCGAGCTTTCGCCTCTACGTGCGACACGGGCGGCTCTTCGTTGGTGGACTCAACCTCGCCTGCAGCGAGCGCGCCAATGACCACGAAGCATTCGCCGAGCCGAAGCGCTGGGTGGATGTCCCCAACGGACTCTACCGAGCGGAAGTGTTCGCGCTCGAGCCCGGACCCGAGAGCGAGCGCCACGGACTGGCCGACTACGTCGTCAAGCTGCACGTCGCCGAGAGCCTCGACGAGGTCGCCAGCCAAGAGAAGCCACTAGAGCTCTAGCAGAGTGGCAGCAGCGCAGGCCAAGCAACCAAGACGTCTAGACCCAAAACAAGCGCTCTTTCCGGCTGCGGCCTTGGCGAGGGCATCGCCAACGACGTCCGTGCGTTCGCTTCGCTCACCTGAACTCGACGATGCACGCATCGCCTTCGTCCAGCGGACGCCGCTGGCGAGGGCATCGCCTTCGCCTCGCTCGAAAATAGCGCTTGATTTGGGTCTAGAGCAGCTTGCCCCAGGTCAGCTCGGCCGACCGACGCACGACGCGCTTGCGTGACTTGTCGCGGTACATGTCCGCATCGGCGACATCGACGAGGTCGCGTGGCTCGGTGATCCGCTCTGTCCAAGCGGCGACACCAATGCTGACGGTCACAGGACGCGTGGCGATGGCCCGCTGGGCGGTGAGACCATTGCGAATTCGGTTGGCCATGCGGGCAGCACCGTCGTGGTCGCTGCCAGGCAGCAAGACCATGAACTCGTCGCCGCCGGTCCGACAGACGATGTCGTGCTCGCGCACGTTCGTCTTGAGGAAGCTCGACAAGAAGCGCAGGACATCGTCGCCGTAGGCGTGGCCGAAGGTGTCGTTGATCTGCTTGAAGGCATCAACGTCGACAACCAGCAGCGCAAGCCCAGCCGACGGATGCCGGGAGACCCGGTCGACCTCGGCGGCAAGACGCTCGTCGAAGTAGCGGCGGTTCTTCGCGCCCGTGAGCGAGTCTTCAAAGGACATCGCCCGCAGCTCTCCAAGTTGCTCACGCAGGGCTGCATTCTCGCGACGCAGCCGTGTGATGAGCGTTGCCTCATCATCAAGCAGTGAGGTTGGAGGTATCTGGGTCACGTTGTGTTCTCCGATTCGGCCGGTGGGCCCGTACATATTCTTATCAGATGTTTCGGCCCGGCCCGCTCAACTTCAATAGATTTCCACAGGGTTAACCAGAGGATCAACCCGCATGTCGCGGCGGATCATACTCGCACACGCCCAATAATCAACGGTCTTCTGGACTTTTGCCGGTTCGCGGGCCGGAAAAAAAGGTGTTCGAAGGGGATCGCGTGGACGGTGGCACGCCCTTCAAAACTGGTCACGAGTCACCGATATCTAGGTCCTAGGCTGGAGACGGCAAGCAGAATCGCGATGCTCTGAACCGACCCGCACGGTCACATCTGAACAGAGACACACGGTGCTTTCGCCAAGATTTCTGCCCCAGCGAGCGACGCGACGCGTGGCTGAGCGAGCGCGGTTGCTATGGGCTCGAGCGCGCGTCGGGCGTGATAGGTGATGGGCGGGGCGTGATGGGTGATGGGCGGGGCGCGCGGGACAAGGGCGGGGCATCAGCAGC
>CALHXW010000375.1 GCA_938040325.1 uncultured bacterium
TGAGGCCCGCCGACCCAAGGTCGTTGGCAGCTGGGCCAAGCGCAAGGGCTGGCAGATTCACAACAACGCACTCGGCGAGCCAGTCCGTCGCTCGATCGGCGGCCACGTGCTGCTGAAGTTCCAGGGCGAGCCCCACTGCCAGTACCGCCACTGGTCGTACTCGGAGGAACACAAGGGCGGAGGCACCTACGCCAAGTCCTCGTCGGTGACGTTTACCTCGATGCGGTTCCAGGACTGCAAGTAGCCAGCTTACGTCGACAGATGCTCGGCGTTGTCGCGATTGATTCGGCACACGCTCCGCGGGTTGCGGTCCGCGTGCACTACTTTAGCCTAAACGCGATCGACCACTCAGCCTTGCATGGGGTCTGCCCGGTAGGGCGGAACTTCATCCGCTTGAGAACGCGCTTCACGCAGCTATAGAGGGGGAGGTCGAAGATCGGCTGAGGCTTGCTCGGCGCCGTCAGTCTGCAGCGGCCAGCGGCTGGAAACTCACAAGCGAAGTGCATGACGCCTTCAAGCTCAGCTGGCGCCTCGCTGAGTTTCGATGCCAACCGCTGCTGGTAGCATCCGCGAAACGCGCCTGCGCGGCGACGCAGCCAGCTGGCAAGCTCCTCACCTCCACAGGAACCTGCGAGCGTCGTGTCGATGGAGACCTTTGGCCGGCGCTTGCGGTCGCTGCGCGCCTGTTCAGCTGGTGTAGACGCCACCCGCTCTTGTTGTTGCGAGTCCGTTGGCGTTGCATCAGCAACGACGAGCAGGACCCGGGCTCGGCGATCGCTCTTGGGCGCCCCATCGGCCGCGTAGACTCGCTTCGCCTGGCGAAATGCCGCCAGACTGGTTGCAGCCGTGGGGTCAAGCGGAACACGCACAGCACTCATGACGCCAGCGAGGTCCTCCCAGCGAGTCGTGGGCGTCGCGGTGAGCATGACCTTGGCAGTTTTGTCGGGATGAAGCGTCCGGATCGTGCGAACGCGGTCGTAGATCGTGTGCAACGGCACGGGCTCATCAGGACGCCATGTGATGGGCGTCACGAGCCGGTCGAGGCCGAGGGAGGCCCCGCCCTTGTGTTTGAACTGGACGCTTCGCTCGGTGTTGCCGGTGGCGTCGACCAAGACCGTCAGGTTTATCGTTGGACTGTCCTCACGGGGCATCCTGGGCGCCGCTAAGGGCAACAACCTCAGCGGGCTGGCTTCACGGTCTGCAGTGACAACGACGAAGCTGGTTCGGTCAATGCCGGCCATACCGATGGAGTGAACCAGCGCCGCAACCACGTCGAAGGGAATCGCCTGGTCGAGCTCGACAACGGCGCGGCGAAAGCGCCTTTCCGTGTGACTAAGCGCTCTCACGAGTGGCGGGATGACGTATGCGCCAGGGGCGCGCGCTGCTGGGGCGATGGACAGCGTGCTGGACTCAGATAGCTTGGCGCGGTCGGGACACGGACGGCCGTCACCTTGGTGGCAAAGAATCGGCGCGACCACGTCGCCATCGACGAGCACGTGCTCGCGGGTCACCCTGATCTCACTGACATCAGGGTCTGGCACTCTGAGCTCCGGGTAATAGGGGTGGGATGCCCGTGCCGCCGCCAAGGTCAGCAGCGGGTCGCCGCCGCGCGTCGGCCCGATTCGTGCGCTGCTACGCTGGAGCGCGTGCTGGCAGCGCGGCCCGAAGAGGTCCGGCGCACACACCAACCAGGCACCCAAGATCCGCCGTGTGACCTCGCGTGCGACCGATGCGTCGATGCCGTTTTCGGCCAGCCACCACGCGAACGTTTCCGCCGCTACGACCGTCGGCCATGGGATGCCCGCGCCTTCTTCTGCGCTCAGTGTGCGTAGGTTGGGCGTGGCGCATGTTGCAACGATCTCGCCATGGAACGAGCCCCACGCGATGTCGTCGAGAGGGAGAGCGTTGAGCTTTCCGACCACGACCGCTGAACCCGGACACGCCTTCGAGATGTACTCTTGAACGCTGCCGCTGTTGGCGGAGCGGCGACGCGGAATGCCTGCAACCGAGTCCCTAACCAGTTCGCTGAGCGCGGCAGGCTCCCGACAAGCATCGAGGACCCGCGCGGTGACCGCCAGCGAGTCACTGCCGTCTGTCGACGCCGGCGTCTCGACGATCCGCTGTAGCGCCGACGGGTCGCAGAGCACGGGGCGCGGCGCCTCACTCGTAACGCATCCAACCCCAGCGCCACCGAGCGCAGCGGCCACAAGCACTGCGACGCTCAGCTGAGAGCGACGGCAGTGGCGCGACCGTTCGCAAAGACTCGGGTCGATGCCTTGCGACCGCGCGTCGAGCGGCGTCGACGGATGGGATAGAGGCACTCGATGGTGCAGAGCGCGCGACACGAGGCTGAGCATGGGCGTCCATTGCGGCCGGGGAGTGCACAGTCCAAAGGACCGCGCTGGAAAACGCAAGCCCAGCACTGGCCGCGCGCAGTGAGGGAAGAGCGCTTCCTACTACTTCGACCAACGGCTCCACGCGAAGAGTGGCTCCGCGGGATCGTGTGGTCCGAGCCGTAGCGACGGGGTTGCGGCGACAGGGTTGATGCCGGCGTAAGGGCGAGGCCCTCGAAAAGCGTTCGGGTACAGTCGACGAAACCAGCTTATTGGCGTGAGTACGCACCTCGCCTTAAGCTCACGCTCGGGTGACCCGGTTGCGTGAGGTAGCGGTGGTGATGAAGTGGATAGCGGGGCAAGACCGCGGCAGGCGTGTGTTGGCTGGACTGACCTGTGCGATGCTGGTGGTGCCGGCGTGCGCGAGTGGTCCTGAGACGACGGAAGACCAGCCGGCTGAGACGGCGCTGCGGAGCGACGCCGAGCGGATGGACGCGATGCAGGCCGAGCTCGCCCGGCTGCGCGATGTCGAGATCAAGCTCGCGCGTCTCGGCGATCGCTGCGAGCGCGAAGGCGTGGTGCTTGAGCCAACGCCCGCGACCGCGTCGGTCGAGCCGCCCCAAGCAAGCACGGCGCCACCCATCACGGGCCTTGTCGATGCGTCATCGCGTCGCGCCGACGCCGCGACCGACTACCTAGGCGAGCCCGCGCCTGCGCCAACGCCCATGGCGGTCGCTATCCCGAGCGATCCTGAGCCCACCCGTGCGGCGCCTGCTGATCTCGACATGGCAAGCGCCGTGGCGACGGCCACGTCAGCCGCCGCCACCGCTCCGGGCGCGACCTCTCCGCCTTCGCCTGTGGCTTCCCGCGCCGCTCTGCCCTGCCCGGCCGGCGCTGGCTTCCACGAGGCCGCAACCGAAGACCACAGCTTGCGCCGCTGGTGCGAGCTCAAGGGCCGACGGCATGGCCCCTACGAGGTCGTCGCTGGTCAGACCGTGCTGATGCGCGGCAGCTTCAACCGCGGCAAGCGCCAGGGCAGCTGGCGTGTGTGGGACCCCAGCGGCCGGCTCGTCAGCGCGGGCGCATATGACAACGACGTTCGCGTCGGGCCCTGGCTTGAGCTGGTTGCGTTCGAGCCCGTCAGCGGCGCCCAGCTGCGCACGTCCGACGCGTGGGAAGAGACCCGGGTGGTCGTGACGCTGCCGACCGCCGATCCGCTGGAACCGCTCCCCGACACCCTCACCGACTTCAGCCCGCGAGGGACAGGCCTCGTGCGCGAGCTGCCGACCCACACGACGTACGTTGTCGAAGCCCGCGGCGCCTATGACGACGGACGTCGGTCCGGACGCTGGGCCGCCGAGCTTCCGGGCCCGAGCGGCACGCCGATTCGACTCGAGGTCTCCTACGACAAGAAGGGGCGCTCGCACGGCGGCGTGCTGATGAGCTGGCAGGGGGCTGATGGCGTGCCGTCGACCCTCTTCTGGGGACGCTACCACCACGGCAAGCCCGATGGCGCCTGGCGGCAAGAGAGTCCGCTCGCCAACACCGTCAGCATCATGGAGTTCGAGCGCGGCAAGCCCGTCGGCAAGTGGGCGCTCACCACCGGCGAGGTCTCGCACATCGTCTCGTTCAAGCGCGGTCTACCTCACGGCCTCGCGACGGAGCTCGTGGGCGACTCATGGGTCCGCACGGCCCTCGACATGGAGCGCGGTAAGCGGCATGGCGACCTCTTGATCCGCCACAACGCCGACCTAGAGGCCCTGCGCGGGCGCTTCGAGCGCGACGTGGCGGTCGGGCAGTGGGAAGGCTGGAACACCCAGGGCGACAAGATCCTCGCTGCTGACCACGACACAGGCGAACATCAGGAGTGGCGCAACGGTCAGCTGCTGGCCGAGGGCACGCTCGCTGACGGTGTCCGGACCGGCAAGTGGCGCTTCTACCGCGACAACCGGGTTGTCGAGCAAGGCAGCTACGTCGACGGCAAGCGTCACGGCCTATGGCGCGAGGAGAGCGAGTCGGAGGGGACGCTTGAGGGTACCTACGCCCACGGCAAGCGCCAGGGTCCTTGGTACGGCTGCGACGGTCCCTGGTGCGGGACCATTCACTACACGGCAGGCGTGCGCGATGGCGCCTTTGACCAGACGTCGGGGTCTCAGCGCCGCGTGGGCCGGTACGACAACGGCAACATCGATGGCGAGCTGACGTACTACGAGCGGACCCAGATCGTGGCGAAGGGCTTGGTCCAGAATGGCCGCCGGGTCGGTCAGTGGTCGCGCTGGTGGCCGACCGGGCAGCGTCGGGACGTCATGGACTGCGATGCTGGCGGACCTGGCGAGTGCGTGCCGGTCGAAGCCTGGCACCCCGACGGAACGCGTCAGCTGAGCGCTGCTGCGCCTGCAACTCCAGCTCCGAAGCCTGCGATCGCCAACGTCGCTGCTGTGGTGGCTGCGCCCGCAGCGGCGGCCCCCACGGTCGCACGGCCAGCCGTGGCCGCCGCGGCGGTGAGTCCGCGCCCTGCGACGTCGCCACGCCCTGTGGCGACCGTCGTGCACACGCCGTCTGCGACTCCCGTGGTCCAGCCCAAAGCTGTGGCCGCCCCGGCTGTGGCCGCCCCGGCTGTGGCCGCCCCGGCTGTGGCCGCTCCGGCTGTGGCCGCCTCGGCTGTGGCCGCTCCGGCTGTGGCTGCTCCCGCCGCTCCGGCCGCTCCGGCCACTCCGATCTACACGGCCATCCCGGCGCCACCGAAGGCTCCTGGCGACCTCGAGGTCGTCTCGAAAGTCGACCCCCGCGGTGTGCTCTACTACCGCGCCGAGGTCGACGCTGAGGGGAACCTCTGCGGTCGCTTCTACAAGGTCGACCCGAAGGGCGTGGCGACCCATGGCCAGTTCCGGCGCGGCACCGACGATGTCTGCAAGAAAGACGGCGTCTGGCGCTGGGTCCGACCACAGGGCGCTCCGCTGCGAGAAGAGCGCTACGCCAACGGTGTGCCAACGGGCACGTGGAGCCGCTACGACGCCCGCGGGGTCGTGGTCGAGTCGCGCAGCTACGGCCCAGCCGGTACGCGGGTTCAGCGGTAGCGGTGCCCGGCCCCGCGCAACCCGCTCAGCTCGTGGAGCACCTTGGGCTGACCCGGCACCCCGAGGGTGGCTGGTACCGGCAGACGTACCGTGCGGCGCTCACCCACGAGCGTCTGCCAGACCGCTACAGCGGAGCGCGATCGGCGAGCACCGCCATCCTGTTTTTGCTTGAGGCAGGCGACTTCAGCGCGCTTCACACGATCGCCAGCGACGAGCTGTGGCACTTCTACTTGGGCGACCCGCTGACCGTCGTTCAGCTCAGCGAGAGCGGCGAGCGAACCGACATCGTGCTCGGGCAGGACGTGCTCGGCGGGCAGCAAGTTCAGGCGTGTGTGCCACATGGCACGCTCTTTGGGGCGTTCGTCGCGGCGCCCGGCGCGTGGAGCCTCGTCGGCTGTACGGTCGCGCCAGGCTTCGACTTTGACGACTTTGTGATGCCCAAGCGCCAAGAGCTGCTCGCGCGGCACTCGGCAAACACGGACATCATCGAGCGGCTGACGCGTGCTTAACGCGCCGGCGCCATCTCAGTCGTTGCGCGAGACCTGCTGGCGCGCACGGTAGGCCTTACGGAGCTTGCTAGCCCACGCCACACGCTGCTTGAGCGTGGCTGCGACGGACTTTCCGCGGGTCGAGTCTTTCACTTCAGAGTCCACGGCGCGCCAGGCCTTGAGTGCCGCGACCACATGCGTGTTGAACGCTTTGACGTGACTGTCGACAACCTCGGCGGTGGCAGTCTCGTGGAACGCGTCTCCGTCGAAGACCTTGGTGTTCGGCTGGGCCTCGGGCTGTTGCAGCACCCCCGCGACTGGCTCGAGCGGATCGCCATCAGACGCAAGTACAGGGCTCGCCGATAGAGCGGTTCCCAGCAGAACCGCGACGAAAAAGCGTTTCATTCTCTCCTCCTTGGCTGTTTAGAGGTATCGACAGAAACGCGAGTTTCTTGCGGCCAAATTTTCACATCACCGGCGCTAAACATGAGTCGCTCAAGAGCGACTCAATAGCCGAGCCTTTAATCAAAGGCGGCAGCCTCTCGGAAAACCTGAGCCCAGGTCGCGCGGCAGATGAAAAAAAAGCGAGCCAGAGGGTCGTCCGCCACTCAGCTTGCGTTGTCGAGCGAGTCTCCGGCGTGCGCTTTGCGGAGGGTGGACGCTCTGACGAGGCAGCCAGCCAGCAACAGAAGCAACACGAACGCGAACGAGCCGCCCTGACCGGACTGACAACCGCTGTCGGCCTCCCGGGTGCCTGAGGTCGAGCCGTCGTTGGCCGCCGAAGAGTCGTCACCGGATGTGACGCTGCCGTCTTCGCTGTAGCCGCCGGCGGGCAAGATCTCTCGGATCGACTGGAACTTCTCGTTCACCAAGCCTGTTTCATCGGGGCACTCGGTGCCGTCGAACACGCAGACGTTGGCTAGCTGCTCGTAGCAAGCCGTCAGGTCCGCGTAGGCCTGTTCAGCACCCGTGTCCGTAGCAACGAGGTAGCTACAGACCGCTATGCAGCCGATCAGCGCGTCGGTCTGGTCGTTGAAAGACTCGCAGTCTTCGCGCACGTTGCAGAATGCGTCGCAGGTGGAACTCGCGGGGACCAAGCTGGGATCGATCGTGCACGACCCCCAGCTGTCCTCTTCGGTCTGCGGTCCGTTGTCGGCATCGGGAATGAAGAGCTTGTCGCAGGAGAGGTAGAGCTCGCAGTCGGCGTCGTCGCTGCAGCGGTTGAGCGTCGAGGCACAGTAGCCGTACTCGCAGTAGGCGCCCTCCCCGCAGTCAGCGTCTACGTCGCACTCCGGGTTCTCGCGGCACACGCCATCAGCGCACCAATCGGTCCAGCAGTCAGCGCTTGTGCTGCACGCCTGCGCGTCGTCGCAGCGATTCCAGAGGCAGATCTGCCCTTCGCCGCACTCAGCATCGTCGTCACAGGACTCCGGCGGTGGTGTCGGCCCCTCGCCGCCATCAGGAACCCACGCGTCCGGATAGGAGTCACCATCATACTCGTAGACGTCAGACGCGCCGAGCGCAGGAGTGAGCCCTAGCGTCAACATGACGGCCACACCGGTGGCGGCGGCAAGAAGGCGTCGGGAGGTTTGAAGTCGGCGGCGACGGTCCACGGCTGAGTCCTTTGCAGTGTCGTTAGGCGGGATGACTACGCAGGATGTGTGCCAAGCTGAGGCGCACAACGAGGGGGCTCCGCAGGCGGTCCGGGCCAAGGCGCACAGCCCAATCGTGTATAGCCATCACACAAGTGTCTAGCAACTCAACGGACCGACGCCGGTCCCGCCACCAAGATTGCCGCGACCGGTTGCCAACTTGCGGCCATCTGGGAATGCCGGGTACAACAACGCGACCGTAGCGTTGGAGTGCCAAGATGCGAGAGTTCCGATTCGCCCTGACCCCGTTGCTTGGCGCCAGCGCCGTCATCGGGCTGCTGGTCTCCGGCTGCCATGACGACCAGGTGAACGACCCCAACGTCGCCACAGAGATCGACACGATCCTCACCCCGT
>CALHXW010000376.1 GCA_938040325.1 uncultured bacterium
GTGAGGCGTGATGCGTGCCGGGTGGGCGTAGGCGTGCTGGGTGAGGCGTAGGCGTGCCGGGTGAGGCGTGATGCGTGCCGGGTGAGGCGTAGGCGCGCCGGGTCAGGCGTAGGCGTGCCGGGTCAGGCGTAGGCGTGCCGGGTGGGCGCAGGCGTGCCGGGTGAGGCGTGATGCGTGCCGGGTGAGGCGTGATGCGTGCCGGGTGGGCGTAGGCGTGCTGGGTGAGGCGTAGGCGTGCCCCTACCCCCCAAACACTTGCGAGCACGCCAGCGGCATCATCCCCACGGCGCTATCACTCATCTGTAGCAGCGGCCGGCAGGACGGCGAGCACGGCGTGTTTTGCTCCCGTTCCCCCGCGCGCCCTCACGCCCACACTCCCTCTCGCGTACGCGTCCGCCCTCTCAGACAGACCGCAGCGCATAGGACGCCCAGCGCGGCGCCAGGTGGTCGAGCTCCCGACTGACAAATGCGACGACCCGGGCGAGGGTCGGCGCAGGACTTGGCAGCTCGACCGACTTTGACAGGGCCCACCCCGATGGTCTCGAGACAAGCGCGTAGCCCCTGTCGGCACTCTCGGCGTCTTCGTTGACGGGTCCGCCGCCAGGGCCTTCCAGCGCAACTGTGAGGTGACACGCGCTCAGCTCGACCACCAGCCGTGCTCTATCGGCGAAGCCAGAGGGCGCACCCGGTCCTTCGCCCCAAGCGAGCCGAATCGCGTCGATGACCCCGTCAGAGCTGTCTTCTAGACGCCAGGGCGACGTGCGGTGCGCTTCCTCTGGGTGGAGACGAAGTCGGCCTCGGCTGGCCTGTGTGAGCTTCGTCAAGACCCCATCGTTGAGCGATAGGAGCGCGTCTCTCAGGGTCAGACGCGCCATGTTTTGGCTGGCCTCCGTCGCGCCATGCGCAAGGGCCGCGAGAGCCTCGGCGGTGACCCACGGCTGAGCGTCCGGACCGGCGGGCGGCAGCGCGTCGGACGCGGGTCCAGGCCGCAGCTCGGTGGGTGGTGGCTGCTCAATAACGGCCAGTGGGTCGGCCCGCAGACCTGCCAACCACGAGTCAACGGCCGGCTGCTGGAAGCGAACCTTGCCGGCGATCGAAACGCGCGGCATGTCGGTCTCGTCGACCAGACGAGCGGCGATGGCTTCAGTGATGCGCAAGTAGCTTGCGAGCTCGGGCAGCGTCATGACCATGAGCACGGTCTCCAGCGTTGTGTGTGGCTGAGCCTAGCAGGCAGCGAGAGTTTTCGAAATCGCGTCCCCGCGACGCGACGACCACCGACGGCCGGCGATGCCCCAAACGAGAAATGGCGGAGTCGACCGTGGTCGACCCCGCCACCCTTGTGGAAGGTCAGGAGGGAGCCTGTCTCTAGCGCCGCGAGCGGCTTCGGCTGCTGCGGCTGCGCGTCGACTTCACGCGCGTCGTCGTGGCCTTCGAGCGGACGCTGCGCGACCGGTTGGTGTTGTTGCTGCGCACGTTCTTGCGGCTGCGAGTCGTCGTCTTGCGCTGGCGAGTCGTCGTTCCGCGGTTGCTCTTGCGAACCTTGGTGGTCTTGCGCGTCTCAACTCGCACCTGACCTCGGGGGCTCTTGTACACCGAGCGGTTCTTCTCACGCTTGACCTCGTAGCGCGGCGTACGTCCGCCCTGGCGGCTGCGTCGCTCGACGCGCTTGCCGCTTCCGGCTCGGGCGCTGTTGCGCCGCGTGTTGGGACGCTGCGCGGTGCCTCGCTGGCTCGAGCCCCGGTTCGGGGTCGCTGCCGAGCGGCTGTTGCCGCGACGTCCGCTGCGAGCGCCAGCGTTGCGGGGCTTGGGCTTGTTGCCCGCACCGTGCCCGCCGTTGTTGCCGTGACCGGCGTTACCAGCGTGGTTGCCGTGGCCGCCGCGGCGGTTCGGGCCGTTCGCCGAGCCGATGGGTGCGGGGTTGTTGGCGCTGGAACCATGGGGCGACGCATGGGTCGTCTTGTGGTTGCGGTGGTGCACGACGTGGCGCACTCGACGGTGGCGGTGCTTGTAGCCGTGACCGTGACGGTGGTGGTAGTTGGCGTAGCGCCGCACGCGGTGGTGACGGCTGTAGCGCCAGCTACCTCGGCTCCAGTGAGCGGCGACCCAGCGTCCGTAGTGCCAGTGACCCGGGACCCAGCTGTAGCCGCTGCGGTAGGCAGGGCGCCAGAAGCCGATGCTCCAGAGGCCGCCGTTGACGTAGCCGGGAACCCAGACGTAGCCGTGACGTGCCGAAGTAGGCGCCCAGTAGCCGCTGTAGTAGTGGCCGTCGGCGTAGTAGCCAGCCGTCCAGTGGTAGCCGCTGCGGTAATTCATGCGCCAGTGGCCCGGGTTCCAGTAGCCGTTGTGGCCGACGTAGCCAGGCGCCCAGATGTAGCCTGAGCGACGCGACACGGGACGCCAGTAGCCGGCGATCCAGCCGTCGTCGCCGTAGTAGCCGAGCGACCACGTGAAGCCTGCGCGACGCGCTTTGCGCCAGTGGCCGCGGGTCCAGCGTCCATCCGCTGCGCGGTAGCCGCGAACCCAGACGTGGCCGGAGACGTTGCGCACGGGGCGCCAGTAGCCTGCGACCGCGTAGCCGCTGGAGTCGAGGTGCGGAGCAACCCAGACAAACCCCTTGCGGGTGTGGCGGCGACGGTAGCCTTCGATCCAGTAGCCGTCGGCGTTGTAGTGGCCGTCGACCTCTACGTAGTCGTGGTCGTCGTAGTCGTCGGCGTCCTCGTAGTAGACGTCGTCGTCTTCGTACTCGCCGTCGTCTTCGTACTCGCCGTCGTCTTCATACTCATAGCCGTCGTCGATCGGCGGCGGTCCCGCATGAGCGGTCGTGAACGAGCCGAAGGCCAAGGCGAGTGCGCCTGCCGTCAACCATGTCCAATGTCGTGTTCCTAGCTTCTTCAAGGGGACCTCCTTCCGTTGGCCTGTCCACGCTTCACTGACGACCCGGCTCCTGATTTATTCGCACGTTTTCGTCGGAAACTCACGGAGCCTGAACCGCCGGTCAAGCCTGATCACGACGGATCGGCCTGCCACGCCGATCCATGACCCGGTTTGCACTGGCTCGACCGTCGTCACACCCTTGTGATCGTCGACCAAGCCTTGCCGGTCGTGACGGCAGCAGGATGCTTCCGGGGCAACCAGCACTCAGGATGTAGCCCCAAAACAAGCGCTCTCTCCGGCTGCGACTTCCGCGATGCACTCGCGCGCACCGTCGGTGCGTAGGTCGGACGCCGCAAGCGCTTGTTTGAGGGTAGTCCCAAAACAAGCGCTCGTTTCGAGCGAGGCGAACGAGGTGTGCATCACAGCGGCGTCGGGCGGACGCCGGCGATGCGTGCATCGTCGAGTCCGAGTGAGCGAAGCGAACGTACGGACGTCGCTGGCGAGGGCATCGCCAAAGCCGCAGCCGGAAAGAGCGCTTGTTTTGGGGCTAGTCGCAGGTCCCTTCAACAAACGTCTCTGTCGCGCCTTCATCCACCCACTGCGAGACAATGGCGAGCTCGGCCGGCGTGAGGCAACCGTCACCGGGAGGCATGCTGCAGTTGGCGAGCCTTGCGATGAGCAGGCTGCCGCTAGCGTCGCAGCTCTCCACACTTGGACCGTTGTTGCCCCCGGCCGCCACGGCCGCTGCTGACGAGAGGTCGAGCCCGGCGGTTCCGCCATGGCACCCGTTGCAGCCGTAGGTCTGAAAGATCGGCACGACGCTTGTCGCAAAGTCGATCTGGGTCGTGGAGCTGTCGACATCGACGCTGACCAGCCAAGGGTCACCCACTTCGGTGCAGCCGGTACCGAGGAAGACAACGGTGATCAGTCCAAGCATTGCTCGCGTCATGCTCAAGAGACTACCCAGCGCCTACGCAACGCGCAATCACCAGGGCGCGGTGGCGGAGCCCCAAAGCGCGCTGGCCATCTCGCGGCGTCCGGCAGGGACGCGGCGACAGCACCGATCAGGTCAGATGCACGCGCGTTGCTGCGGAGTCACGTCGGCCACCGTCGTCGCGCCTCGGTCATGTACCCCGATCAACTCCGACGTCGCGCCTTGGCAGCTTAGCGAAACAGGTGCCTGCCGCCATCGACATGCACAATGGTTCCGGTGATGAAGCTCGAGCAAGTCGCCAAGAACACGACCGCTTCGCCCACGTCTTCCGGGCTCCCTTCCCGTCCGACCGGCGTGCGGGCGAGCTCGTCAGCGCGCTCACTAGCGGTAAAGCCGGGCGGCAGCGCGACGGGTCCCGGCACGATGGCGTGAACCTGCGTGTGGGGCGCAAGCTCTGCCGCCAAGCCGCGCGTGAGGTTGAGCAGTGCGGCCTTGGTCATGCTGTGGATGAGGTGGCCGGGGATCGGCTGCTCGGCCCCGAGATCGGCGATCTGTATGATGCGCCCTCGCCCGTCGCGCGCGAGGTCCGTTGCCGCATGCTTGGCGAGCAGCAGCGGCGCCCTCGCGTTCAGCGCCATCTGCGCGTCGAAGCTGGCGGCGGTGACGTCTCTAAGGGTGTCGGAGTCGAAGCTGGCAGCGGAGTTCACCAGCACGTCAAGCGGCCCGAGTGCTTGTGCAGACGCGATCACCTGAGCGGGTGCGTCGGCGGCACGGAGATCGCACTGTATCGCGAGTGCACGACGCCCACGCGCCTCGATGGCGGCGGAGGTCGCGGCAGACGCTGCCGTGCTCTGGTAGTACGTGAACGCGACGTCAAAGCCGGCGTCGGCCAGCGCGATGGCGATGCCGCGGCCGACGCGCACAGCGCCGCCTGTGACCAAGGCGATACCACGAGCGGGCATTGCATCCGCAGCCCTCATGGCCGGCAGTCGATCCGCGTGACAGGCGACTGGTCGCCCAAGATCCCCTGGACGTCACCGAACGACCAGAGCCCTGACTCGGTCGCAAGCAATGCCTCTTGGTTGCCGGCACCGACCAGAGCGAAGGGCACGACAGTCTCATCGGTGTCGACCCACCAAATCCGGGACGGCGAGAACACGTTGCCAGCTACGAAGAGCCGGTAGGGAGCGACGGGCTCAAAGGTGCAGCCGGAGAGCTGGTCGTTGGGTGCGACGTCGATGAGACGCGAGGAGTCGACCTCGTAGCCGGCGCCGTCTGCCCGCTCGACGAGGCACGCGAGCTGCCCGTAGGCCTTGGACGCCAGGTAGCCGGAGCACTCGCCCGCCACGGGCGCGGGATGAAGGCACAGTCCCTCGTAGTTGGGGCCACAGTTGACCAGCTGAGCATCGCACGCCCACGGCGACTCAAGGCTCGCCACTGCGATCGGACCACCAACGAGGGAGAAGCTCGTGTCTGTTGAGCTTGGCTGCCAGACCCGCAGCCAGCCCGCAGACGTGATTCCCCACACGCGCCCGTCTGGAGCCACCGACAGCCCCTCGACGTCGTCACCGGCACCGGTGCCCAAGGGCAGCTCGGTCGGCACGGTGGTCTCTGTTGCCATATCGAAGATGACCGCGACGCCGTTGTTGCCAGAGTCAGACACCACGAGTGCGCGCGTGGGGTCGAGCAGCGCTGCGCCGCTCGCCTCAGGCAGGGGGATCGAGTCTTCGAGCGCGACGGCGGTGCATGCATCGATGGACCACGGCCCCCCGTCGTCGACATCGTCGACAGCATCCGTCGGCGTCGTGTCAGCGGCGATATCGGACGGAGCACTTGTGTCGGCTGGGTTGGCGGTGTCGCCGACCTCGGCGGTGTCTGTCGCGGATTCTGTGTCGACCGAGGCGTCGTCTGCGGCCACGTCGCGGGTGTCGTTGGCCGAGGTGTTCGTGTCGACCCCGTCATTGGCTGGCGGCTCGCCGCTGGTCGAGCATCCCGCGCTGCAAGCCGCCACAAGCAGGCCGGCCAGCCAGGCTCTCACAGGACCGATCGAGGGCTTCAAAGACTGCACGCGTTGCTCCTGAGGAAGGGTTCGCGGCCCGCTCGAGCAGCGTTGGCTGGGTCGGTCTGTCGACAATAACAAACGCCCCTCGTCGTTAAACGAGGGGCGCCTGCTGGACGAGCCACTGTCGATTAGGAGTCGAAGCGAATGGCGTTGGCGGTCAGGAGGTACTCTTTTTTGACGCCGGTGACCTTGTTCGGGTCGTCGCCGCCGTCCTCGGCGAGGTGCTTAGCTTGCTTCTCGGTGAAGGTCTTCACCTTGAGCGTGCCCTCAACAACAGCGTCGATGCCGGACTTGGTGTCGACCGGCACGAAGAACGAGTAGCCCTTCATGACGACGCGGGCCTCGGTCTCGCCATCCTGGACGACCATCCAGCAGCCCTTCTTCTTGCAGACCTTCTTGACCTTGCCGCTGACCTGGAGCAGCTCGCTCGGCTCGCCCTTGGCGGTCGTGACGACCTTTCCGAGAGGCGTCGAGTCTTTGAGCGTGAAGGTCGAGCCGAAGTGGGTCTTGGGCGCCTTGTCGGCTGCGGCGAGGTTGTTCGCCGATCCGCAAGAGACGTAGTCGTCGCCGGCCGCGAGCTTCGCAGCCTTTCCGGGGCAGTCGGCGCCGCAGCTCGGCGCGTCGTCAGCAGCAGCCTTGGCGGTGGTCACGGTGGCGGCGCTCGCACCAGCCTTGGCGGTTGCAACAGCGGCACCGGCCTTGGCCGTCGCTGCGGCGGCGCCAGCCTTGGCGGTCGCGGCCGCTTCACCGGCCTTCACGGCGGGTGCAGCGGTGTTGGCACCAGACGCGACAGCAACCTTCTCAGGGCCAGCAGCCTTGTCCTTGTCACAAGCAAAGAGCAGCGCGGCGCTGGCGAGGGCGATAAGTGAGAGTCGGCGTGTCATCGTAGGTCCTCCAAGACTGATACCGGTGACGCAACGCGCGGAGGATGCCCACGCCGGTCGGAAGCGTCAACGATGCGGGCAGATCGGCCGCCAAGATCGGCCGTATCGCGCCTGCCGGGTGCGATCTCGAAGAGGCGACCCGCCGCATCGCTCGGGGCGACCGGGCGGAAACGACGCCAGCGTGCGGTGCTTTGCCATCACGTCCCGACTCCGCTAGGGTCGTGTGGTCGTCATCAGCCGAGGCGACATCAGCCAACCGTTGTCTCGCAAACGAGAGCACCATGCCGTCGACGTCCAGCCACGTCGCAAGAGGTTCAGCCATGTCACGCTACGCCACCGATCCGTCGATCCCCTTCCGCTACTTCGTTGAGCTGGACCATGTCGCCAGCATCCGCTGCACAGAGCTCAGCGGCTTGAAGGTCAGCACGAGCACCAAGAGCCTCTACGAAGGCGGCAACAACGCCCACGAGGTCCATATGGTCGAAAAGGCCAAGTATGACGACCTCGTGCTCAAGAAGGGGTTCTACGCCCAGACCGGGCTCTTTGCGGCCTGGGTCCGCGCTCTTCACCAGGTCACTGTGCCGATCATCCGCCATGAGATGTCGGTGGTCATGCTCGATAACGACTTCAGCGAGATCGGGCGCTTCAACCTCCACAAGGCGTTTCCGATCGCCTACGAGGGTCCAGCACCTAACTCGACCAGCAAGGACATCGCGTTCGAGACCATCACGTTTAAGTACGACTACTTCACGTACGAACCTGGGAACCAGCCGGTCATCACAGCGGCCCAAGGCCTCATGGCCATGTCATAGCGAGCGGAAGTGACGCCCCCGCACCGGCCAAGCGCCTCATGCAAAGGGGGGGAGCAGTCGCCGAAAGCCATGCTTGAGCGCGACCGTCAGCACCAGCAAGTTGCGCAGCGGCACCAGTGGCCACAGGTAGCGGACCGGTTTCCAGCGCGTGCGGGGTTGCGACAGCCGACTGGCGACTTGCCGCAGTCGCTTGCGCCCGAAGGGCCAGTCGGTGAGTCGCACCCGCCAGTCGCGCCGGATCGCGTCGGCACCGAGGTGGAGACCCATCAGCTGGCCAACCACAGCCCCGACGCTGTCGGTGTCTCCACCGCACACGAGCGCCGACAGCAGCGCGTCATCGAAGCTCTCCGGGTGCCGCAACGTCGCATAGAGCGCGACCGGCACCGAGTGATAACTATAGCCAGTGACGAACCCGTCGCAGCCAATGCTGGCGGCGTACTCCCGAGTCGACTGCGCATAGGCGAGTGCCATCCCAAGTTTGTCGATGACCGTCGTCCACTCGGCATCTGCGCCACACCCATGCAACATCGCCAGCGCCTCGGCGCGTGCCGGCACGCGGCTCTCGCGAACAATAAAGCCAGCCAGCTCTGCCACAGCAAGCGCGGCAACCTCAGCACGCGGATCCGTGTGCGTCAGCCGCGTCGACGCCGCCACGAACGCGCGGCGCCGCTCAGCGTCTGACGCGAACACAGCCCCAATAATCGCCGCCCTCATGCTTGGTCCATTTCCAGCACTCGGCACACCGCTGCGGCGCGGCGACCGCCCCAACCACATGCGCACGATCGCCCTCCCGGTCCCTAAACCAACCCCTGCCGGCAACGCTAGCAACCACCACCGAAGCTTCCAGCTCAGAGCGCGCACGAACGCCGCGTCATCCCCGCCACCAAGCAACGCCTGCGCCACCATGACCGTGTGCTCGGTGTCGTCGCTCACAACGCCACGCCCAAACCAGAACCGATGCCGCCACGTCTCCCCAAAGAGCAACCGCGCGCGGCGGGCGCTGAGCCCTTCCATTGGCAGCCCCAGTGCGTCTCCAACGGCACCCCCAACCAAGAGTCCAACCAGCGATTCCTCGCTCACCCTCTGCACAACCATCGATTCATTCATGCCGCCTGGTGAGGCAACTTTCGTGCCACCCCGAACGACCGCCTCCATCGCCGCCAGCTCGGCCGCTCCTCGACAACGTGGCAGTCGCGCCCCCAGATCAACGACATCCTGGCACCAGCAGCGACCCCGGCGCGAGGCGCCCAAGTTGCCTAGCAACGCATCCCGAAGCAGCACCTGCCCCCAGCCTCAAGCACCCTGCGCGACGCGCCCAAGTTACGCAGCAACGCATGCGCGACACCGGCACCTGACCCAGCCCCAAGCACCCGCGCGAAGCGCCCAAGTTGCGCAGCAACGCATCCTCGACACCGGCACCTAACCCAGCCTCAAGCACCCGCACGAAGCGCCCAAGTTGCGCAGCAACGCATCCTCGACACCGGCGCCTGACCCAGCCTCAAGCACCCGCACGAAGCGCCCAAGTTGCGCAGCAACGCATCCCGCAGCAACACCTACCAGGTTGTTCCCGTTGGCCTTCTTGAAAGTGCCCGACCGGTCGACCAGAAAGCCCCGCCACCCTCGAACCCTGCCCCCCTCTCTCGAGGGATGGCGGATGCGACGATGGCGGGGCGTGATGGGGGTCGAGGCGTGGTGCCCAGGAGTGTTTCGGAACCGAGCGCAGCGAGGGTTAGCCGAGGCGTGACGGAGTCACGTTGACGCTGACGAAACGCTCCTGGGTGCCATGCATCGGCCCCAAGCACGCCCCGACAGCGTCGTTTCCGCCATCCCCCAAGCACGCCCCGACAGCGTCGTTTCCGCCACCCCTAAAAGATTCCCTTAAACTCGGGATCGCTCATGCCGAACTCGGTCATCGCCTGCCGCAGGAAGAACGGCACTTGGCTGTACGCGCTCAGCTGGATGCAGGCCTTGTTGGCCTCGCAGTTGCAGTCGCTGTTGTCGGTCGCGTCACAGCCGGGACGACCCGGCGAGAAGCCGCCTTGGGCGTTGATGTGACTGATCGTCGAGTCGTATCGCACGATCGGCTGGCCGGTCGCCGGGTTCAGCTTGGCGATGAACCAGTCCGGCGAGCCGTCGCCGTCGAGGTCGGGGCCCGGATCCGTTTCGTAGGCGAGCTCGACCAAGCCGTTGGCGTACTCAAGCACGCGCGCGGCGATGCCTTTCTGCACGGTCTTGCCGAAGATCTCTTCCTTGCCGAAGGTCTTGGCGATGTAGCTCTTTCCGGTCGGGTTGTGGAACTCGATGCGGTTGGTGAACGCCGGGTCGGCATCGTTGCCGAGCTCGTAGATGTTCATCATGTCGATCCACGTCTGACGCTGGTTCTCAGGCAGGTACATCAGGGTCAGCGCGATGTAGAACTTCTGCTGCTCCCAGCCAATCTGCGGATCGATCGGCACCACGTTGGCGGGGGCCTTCGCCTCGAACGGGGCGCTGTCGGCGCTGCCATAGGCGCTGCAGACGGTCGAGCCGTTGCCGGGGAAGCAGCTCTGGACCTGCTCGGTCCACCAGCTGGTCCAGCCAATGGCGTCCTGCGGGTAGCTGTCGCCATCGATCATCGGGTCGCCACTGGCGTCGGAGACGAGGCGCGGGCCCTTGATCTCATCGTCGCCCGTGAGGTTGTTGGCGAGCCAGCGACGGTAGCCGTCGGGGAAGAGGTCCGCCATCGACACCGAGCGGTAGCGCGCATCGTAGAAGTCGCTGCGCGAGCTTGAGATGAAGTTGTCGACCGACTCCGTAAAGAGCATCGCCGTCCAGATCTTGCCGTAGTAGCTGCCGGCGTTGGTGGTGAAGTTCGAGTCGAACTCTCCCTGATCGTCTGCGAGGGCGTTCTCAAGCGGCGCACCGCCAGCAGCGATGTTGCTGCCGATGAAGCCGGTCGCGCCGTTCGGAATGATGACCTGCGTCGCGGTCGGTGTGCCCCACGCATCCACCGCGCTGCGCAACACAGAGTCGCCGGCAACGCTGTAGTGAGGCCCGTTCTGCGGACGCTGCGACATGCGCGAGAAGTGGTCGAAACCGATGCCGCTGGCGATGATGTTGTCCTTAAACCAGAACGGCGCGACCTCTTTCCAGAAGCTGTCGAACTCGTAGCCCTCCGCGAGACTGACCTCGCGGTAGATCGTCGCGAAGAGACCGATGCCCTTGGCGGCGTCACGGAGCTTGCCGTTGTAGCGCCAGAGCGTCCTGTTCACAGCGCTCTTGACGCTGAAGTCCTGACGGTTTCGGCGATAGTTGGTGAAGATGTGGTTCACCTCTTGCTGCGTGATCAGGAAGTCGAAGAGCTCGTAAGCATCTGCGCCATTGTCCTGGCGGTAGACCGAGAGGTTTCCGAGGTCGGCCCAGCCGTCCGTCGCGAAGCCGTAGGGGACGCGGGTACGACCGAGGTCGTCGATCGCGCCGCCACCGCGGTAGAAGTTGCCGGCCTCGGCCGGCGTCGGCAGGCGAAGATCGTTCCAGCCAACGTAGTCGACAGGCTGCTGCTCACACGACGTCCACTCGCCGTTGACCTGAACAAACTTGCCGTCAAAGACCGGGTGCCACTCACCGTGGGCCTCGGTGTCCCAGCCCGCAGGCTTGTAGTCGAAGGGGTTGACGGGCGTGCAGTCTTTGATGAGCTCGAAGTTGGTCTGCAGCTGGCTGTAGTGGATCTCGTTGCCACCGATGGTCGGGATCATACCGACGATGCCGCCGAAGTTGTCGACCTTGTCGAGCATGCCGCTGCCACGGGGGGTACCCGCGTTGTAGGACGGGTCAGCGTGTACTGCGACCACATCGCCGTAGAACATGCGCGCGGCCGCGAAGTCGTACGCGCCGAGGCCGAGCATGTCCTGGGTCAGCTCGCCGGCGTAGTCCATAACCGAGGAGTGCATGAACATGTAGAGGAGGTTGTCGTCCTCTTCCTGCGTGATGGGGTCGAAGTAACGCGGGCCAACGCAGCCACTGCCTTCGGCCTGGAGATCGGTGCACTCGGCCGTGACCGAGCCGTTCTTGGTGCGGAGCTGCCAGTATTGCGGGCGGTAGCCCCAAGCGTCAGCACTCGAGACGAAGTTGTGGCGCATGCCGATGGAGTGCCCCATCTCGTGGGCGATGACCGAGTAGTGAGCGCGCTGGGCGAGGTAGTCGCGCATCTTCTCGGCGCGTTCCTGTTGCTCGGGCTCGCTCTGGTTGGGATCGAACGCACCAAACTTGGCCTCAAGGACCTTGCCGAGTCCGACCATGCCGACCGGTGCGGGTGCCTCGTGACGCACACAGGCGCCGCGCTTACCGAGCGCCTCTTCGTGCATCTGCTTGAGGTGGTTGTGGATGCTCGGGTTTCCGCCGCGCAGGGGCGACGCGAAGTCCATCACGGCGCCGTTGATCGGCATGCCCTGCACGCCTGCGATCTGCTGCATCATCGGGGTCATGAGCTCGGCCTCGAGCTCGGAGCCGGCGACCTTCTCTGCGCGCGCGGCGTAGCGAGCCTGGTTGGTCGAAGCGGCACCTAGCTTGGCGCGCACGTGGTGCTTGAGCTCTTGCTTGATCTCCTTGGCGCGCTTCATCGGCAGGGAGTCGAGCGGAAGCTTCGGCTGGGCGATGGCCTCCGGCGTCGACTTCACGAACGACGCGAGGCGCTTGTTGACCTCGTTCTTCGTCATCTTCGGCGCAACGCCGCCACGGTTGGCAGCTTCGCTCGCTTCCGCCCAGCGACGGACGTACTCGCCGTCGGTGATCTCGTCGGTCTCGAGCTCGCCCGAGATGTAGCGAATCGTGTCGATGGTGCCCTGGCTCCAGCGATCGTTGATCGCCGACCACACGTTGATGCTGGCCGAGATCGTCTCGCCGGTGAGCGGGTCCTCAGCGTCGGTGTAGATACCCCAAGGCGACGGCGTCTGCGGGGTCGGGATGACGTTGATCTGGTGGTAGCGAAGGTCGCCCATGCGGACGCTCAGAGCCTCGCCACAGGTCGCGGCCATCTCTTCGTCGGCCGGCGACTCGCACATGGCGGCGGTGATGCCGGCCGGGAGACGTGCGGTACCGCAGGCTGCGTGGTCGTTGGCCTCGACCGGGCTGTGGCAGAGGACCACCGCCTCGTCCATCTTCGCAATGCTGATGACGCCGGTCGAGTAGCCGCGGGCGACACCGAGCTCGTCGGCAAGCGCATCGCAGCGTCCACGGTCTTGACCGCGATCGGCGTAGGCGCGACCGTTGCGGCAGTCGTCGACTTCACGCGACAGCGCGATCGCGTCCTCGTTCTCGGCCTGCTGACCGAAGGGCACGGGGTACTCGTTGGCGCAGTTTTCGCCGCCGGTCCCGACGCACTCGGAGTAGCGCGCCGTGCGAATGGCCATGCGCATGGCGACGTCCCACTCGTGGGTCGCCCACTCGCTGGACTCGTAGTAGCGCAGGTCGCTGCCGCCGGTGTAGTGCCACACGACCGGCTTGGCAACGCGGTCACGGAACGGAAGCGTGCACTTCTGGCTGAACTCATCGCACTTGGAGCCAGCGCCGATGACCTGGCACTCGTCCTCTGTTCCGTCGCCGTCAAGATCGCGGTGCGGGTCGGCACCGAACGGGGTCGTGAAGGGCGTAAAGCACTCGGTCGGCCCCTCGAGGGTCTCGGGGTTGGCGTAGTGGTGGCTGCGCTCCCAGATGTTGTACTTGGCGAGGAAGCGGTGCCACTTGTCGTCGCTCATGCCGTAGTTGCGGGAGTAGCCGAAGCGCTCCACGTAGAAGCCACCGTACGCCTGGAAGCGGTAGCCGTCCCAGTCCGAGGGCTCGAAGTCAGTGTTGGTGACGCGCTTGAAGGACTCGCGGATGGTCAGCTCGACCGGGTTGCAGTTACCTGCTGGCCAGTTGCCGCTGAGGAAGTCGTTCTCAAGCCAGCACGCCGGGAACGCATCGATGCCCCAGCCGAAGTGGCTGAGATCGATCATCTTCGGGGTCGCGAACGCCTTCACGGTCACGTCGAAGTAGCCGTTTTCATAGTCAAAGACGGGCGCATCGCGGTGGCTGGGATCGTTGACGTAGTACGCCAGCGGCTCGTAGGTGACACCGCCGTAGATGCCCATCTGGCTGAGCGTGTCGAAGTCGTAGCTGCCGCTGGCGAGGTTTCTCGACCAGTCGACGCGCATGTACTCGCGCTCGTACCACGGCCGATCGGTCGTGTTCTCGTTGATGATGTTGAGCCGCTCACCCGTGGTGGAGTTGTAGGCGTACACAATGTCGAAGTGCTTCTCGATGCGGTAGGCCGCAGCGATCACGCCGTCGTCGGTGTCGGCGCCGGCACCCTTGCCGTCGGAGTCGTCGATGCGCTCATACGTGATGCGCGCGATGAGCTGGTCTTCCTGGACGACCCACTTGATGCGCGACATCGGCTGCGCGTAGGTCGACGTGAACAGACCGTCCTGGCCGGCACCCCAGCCGACGTCGATGAGCGTGCCTTGAGTGTAGAACTCGGGGTCGTCGGCGAGCGATACGTAGTCGTCGCCAATGAAGAAGTTCTTCGGCACAGCATCAGGCTGGACGCGGTCAATGGGCGCGCGCTCTTCGGCGCACGCAGCGACCAATAGGCCTGCGCTCAAGAGCAACGTGAGTTGAGAGAATCGGTGCATCATGTGCAGCTCCTATTGGATCAGCGCGCCGACGAGCGTCGGCACATCGAAACGGACGTCGAGGTAAAGCGAGGTGAAGCGATTGAAAAAGGGTGCGTAGCGGCTCGAGTCGGGCGCGAGCTCGGGGTTGCCGGTAGTGGCGCCGAGCGCGACGGAGATCCCCTTGGTGGGGGTTATCCCGAAGCCGATGTCGTAGAGCAGGACGTGGCGAGCCGAGACCTGCTCAAGCGCGGTGTAGTTGACGCGGTCGTCGTCGTCTTTGGCATCGTAGAGCCCGGCGGTGACCGCCCCAAAGCCCGCTGAGAACGAGAGCCACGAGGTCAGACCGAGGTTGAGCCCGACGTAGTGGTTGAGCCGCCAGCTGGCGTTTCGCACGCCAGAGTTGAGATGGCTGTCGCAGCCAGCGGCCGAGAGTCGGCACCCGCTGATGAGTGGCGTCTCACGCTCACTGGTGGTGAAGTCGTGAAAGCCCTTCCAGAGGCGGATGTTGTAGCTGAGCGTCAACCCCTCGAGCACCTCCGCGAACGTCTTGGAAAAGCCCATCGACGCCGAGAGCCCGAAGAAGAGTGTTTGGTACCGCGACGGCAGGCTCGTCGGCAGGTTGACCGCCAGTGCGCTCGACAGGTTGATGTCGACCACAGGGATGGTCGCCCAGTTCTGCGCGCGCAGGTCCAGCGTGACGTCGGTCCAGATGGTCTCGTTGTTGAGCGTGGTGCTGTCGGCCTCGGTCACCTCGTGCTGGAAGCCAACGCTGCCACCGACGCTGACGACCTCGTCGAACCAGTAGCGGACACCCATGTTGACGCCGATGACCCAGTCGGGGTTGTAGGTCAGCTCCGCGGACTTATCGAAGCTGATCGCTGAGGCGGAGTTCCGCAGGGAGACGAAGCTGCCGCGAAACCGCTCAAGCGTTGTTCGCTCGCTCGCCTCGTCGGTGGCGTCCGACTCGACGACCGTCGCTTCGCCAGCATGCGCGGCGCTTTGCGGCATGATCGTGGCGGGCACTGCGGCGATCAGCGCAAGCACCGGAATCCATCTCGAACACGTGTGTTTCATCTATCACTTCCCATCACAGGGGCGGAACATAGTTCAGACGACCGCCTACGCATAGTTCGGCGTCGCGTACGACGTTTGAACCCGCTCCTCGTATGGGTTTGCGGCGTTTCGCCGCGGCACACGGCGAGAGATTCATGGGCCGATGAATCGGTCGGGGCATGGCGAGCTGAAACACTGCGGAAACGGCGAGAGCCGAGGTCTGTGCGACCTCGGCTCTCGTCCCCGGCCCCGAATGGGACCGGCACACACTCAGTTCACGCTAGGGCGCGCACACGTCCTGGGCGCCACAGACCCCAGCCGAGCAGTAGTCCACCCCTTGGCAGGCGTAGTCGACGAGACGCATGTTGATGTCGCCGGTGCCCGTGTAGGTGTGGTTGCCAGCGGTGTGGCTCCAGTTCACCCAGGTGGCTCCACCGAACTCTGGGACAACGTGTCCGCCGCCGGCGCCCACCTGGAACGGGTGGATGCTGCCCGCGGGACGCTGCTCGAAGGTCGCGAAGTGGGTGCTGGGGCTCGATGCAAGCTCCAGGCGACCGCTGGTCATGTCGAAGTACTCCCAGTTCGTGGCATCCGAGCCCGCGTAGAGCTTCGGCCCGCCGGAGCCGACACCGGCATCACCCTTGCCGCGGTAGGTGAAGGTGAACTCGAAGTTGTAGTCCGCTCCAAGCGTACCCGCACCGCCACCGAGGCTCACGACCTTGGACGTGCCCCACATCTGCAGGGTGTTGTCGTCGAGCCAGACGATGTACGAACCCGCCTCAGCGCTCATGAGCGCCTTGCCGTTGCCGTAGAAGCCGGGCAGCCAGAAGATCCGTCCGCCGCTGACGTTGTTGATGGTCCAAGACTTCTTGACGGCCTGCGTGAAGGGGAACTCGGCGCAAGCGTCGTTGCAGCTCATGCCGTCGTCGCAGGGGTCGTCGTTGTCGGTGGCCTGGCACTGCCCCTGGGCACAGAAGTTGTCTGTGCAAGCGTTGCCGTCGTCGCACGCGTTGCCGTCGTTGGGTGTGTGGACACATCCCAGCTGAGGATCGCATGCGTCGTCGGTGCAGGGGTTGTTGTCGTCGCAGTCTGCGTCGCCGGTGCCGCCGACACACTGCCCAGCCTGGCACATGTCGGAGACGCAGTCGTAGTCGACGAGGGAGGCGTTGAGGTCGCCGTTGCCGCTGCGGACGGTCGTGCCGTTCGTGACGCGCTGCCACTGGTACCAGACCGCTGCACCGAAGCCCGTGTCGTGAAGGTCAGCGTGCTCACCCACCTGGAAGGGATGCTTGCTGTTGGCCGGGTACTGGGTCAGCGACAGGTAGTCGGTGCCGTTCGAGTCCGAGCGGATGATCCGGCTCGTCGGGAGCAGGTCGAAGTACTTCCAGTGGTCGGTGACGCTGTCGTCATTGATGCCCTTGGGACCTCCGGAGCCCTCGCCGGCCTCGCCCTGCCCTCGGTACGTGAGGTCGAGGTCGAGCGTCCAGCTCTCGCCCATGTTGCCGCCGCCGCCACCTAGGCTCGACACCGCCACGGTGCCGGTGATCTTGGCGGTGTTGTTGGTGTACCAGACCAGGTAGGCGTCGCTCTGCAAGGTCATGCGCAGGATCTTGCCGTCGGTGACGAAGCTGTGGAGCCACAGTCCGTGCGAGCCCTGGCCGCCCTTGGTGTTGGTCAGGCTCCAGACTTTCTGCACGCCCGGTCCGAACTGGCTGCAGCTGTCGTTGCAAGCGTTGCCGTCGTCGCAGGGACCTGCTGTCGGGGTGTGGACGCAGCCCTGAGCGGGGTCGCAGCTGTCCTCGGTGCACGGATTGCCGTCGTCACACGCCGTGTCGTCAGCCGTGTTCAGGCAGCCCTGAGCCGCATCGCAGCTGTCGACGGTGCAAGCGTTGCCGTCGTCGCAGCTGGTCGGCGTGTCGCCGCCGCAAGCGCCGGCCGAGCACGTGTCGCCTGTGGTGCAGGCGTTGCCGTCGCTGCAGGGGAGCGTGTTGTTGACGTGGACGCAGCCCTGACCGGGGTCACACTCGGTGTCGGTGCAGACGTTGCCGTCGTCGGTGCAGGTGACAGCAGCGCCGCCGAAGCAGGTGCCGTTGCTGCACATGTCGTTGCTGGTGCAGGCGTTGTCGTCATCGCAGGGATCGTTGTTGTCGACGTGCTGGCAGCCCGCAACCGGATCACACTGCTCGGTGGTGCAGGGGTTGCCGTCGTCTGAGCAGGTCGCTGCATCGCCAGGCTCGCAGCTTCCTTCGCTGCACATGTCGCCGAGGGTGCAGGCGTTTCCGTCGTCGCAAGGCGCGTTGTTGAAGACGGTCTTGCAGCCCTCAACCGGGTCGCAGAACTGCGTCGTGCAGGGGTTGCCGTCATCGACACACTCCTCGCCCTGACCGGGGACGCACTCGCCAGCGGTGCACATGTCACCGTCGGTGCAGCTGTTTCCATCGTCGCAGGGGCGCGTGGGCGTCGTTGTGACGCAGCCCTGCGCCGGATCGCAGCCCACGTCGGTGCACGGGTTGTCGTCGTCGTCGCACCCAAGCGTGGCGCCCGCCTGGCAGGTTCCCGCCATGCAGTAGTCGTCCTCCGTGCAGGCGTTGCCGTCGTCGCAGGCAGCGTTGTTGTTGACGACCACGCAGCCCTCGGTCGGGTTGCACGCCTGGCTGGTGCAGGGGTTGCCGTCGTCGGGGCAGTCGAGCGTCGGTCCGCCGGTGCAGACGCCGGCCGAGCAGACGTCACCGGTGGTGCACTCGCTGCCGTCGTCGCAGGGCGCCGTGTTGTTGACGGTGACGCAGCCTTGGACCGGGTCACAGTACTGGTCGGTGCAGGGGTTCATGTCGTCTGCGCAGTCGAGTGGACCGGAGGTGACGCAGGCGCCCGTGGTCGGGTGGCATGTCTCGGCACCGTTGCAGGCGTCGCCGTCATCACACGCAACCGCGATGTGAACGCACTCGCCGGAGGCGGTGTCACAGGCATCGTCGGTGCACGGGTTGCCGTCGTCACACACGCCGTAGACCGACTCAGAGGGCACGCACTGGCCGGTCGCCGCGTTGCACGAGAACGACAGGCACTCGGTGTTGTTGGCCGAGCAGTCGACCTGCTCGTGGGTGCAAGCACCCGAAGCCGTGTCGCACGCGTCGGTCGTGCAGGGGTTGCCGTCGTCGCACGAAGCGTCCGAGTGGGTCGGCGCGCACTGTCCGGTCGTCGGCTCACAGGCAAACTGTGCGCACTCACTGTTGAGACCGGTGCAGTCCACCGGCGCGAAGGTGCAGGCACCGGAAGCCGGGTCGCACAGGTCGTCGGTGCACGGGTCTCCATCATCACAGGCCACCGCCTCTTGGATGCACTCGCCGGCTTCGTTGCAGGTCGGCTCACCGTCGCAGAGGTTCGTCTCGCAGTCGTCGCCATCGCACTCGCCGAAGCTGCAGGGGTCACCCGCGTTCGGCGTGTTGGTGCAGGAACCATCAACGCACTGGTCGCTGGTGCAGCTGTTGCCGTCATCGCAGGCGAGGTGGTTGGGGATTGCGACACAGGCACCCGACTGGGCGTCACAGCTAAAGACCGAGCACTCGGTGTTCTGGTCAGAGCAGTCGAGAGCCTCGTGGCTGCAAGCGCCAGAGGCCGGGTCGCAGCTGTCGACGGTGCAGGGGTCGCCATCGTCGCAGTCGATCGGCGTCTGGACGCACTCGCCGGCAGCGTCGCAGGTGGGCACGCCGTCGCAGATGTTGAGGTCGCCACAGTAGGCGCCGGTGCAGACGCCTTGTCCGCACGTGATGTTCGGCGTGGGCTCGTTGACGCACGACCCGTTCGTGTCGCAGCTGTCTGCGGTGCACTCGTTGCCGTCGTTGCAGGACTTGGCCGAGCCAACGCAGGCACCCGCAACGCAGGTGTCGTTGTCGGTGCAGGCGTCGCCGTCGTTGCAGCTGTCGGAGTTGTTGATGTAGCCGCAGCCGCCGTATTGGGTCGCGTCGCAGACGTCGGTCGTGCAGGGGTTGCCGTCATCGCAAGCAACCGCCGAGCCGCTGCAGGTGCCGAGGTTGCAGGCATCGTTTGTGGTGCACGGGTCGCCGTCGTCGCACGCCGCTGTGTTGGGGACGAAGCCGCAACCGCCGTACTGGGCGGGGTCGCACACGTCGTCGGTGCACGGGTCGCCGTCATCACACACGAGCGGGTCGCCCGCGCAGGTGCCGTTGGTGCACTGGTCGTTGCGGGTGCACGGGTCGGCGTCGTCGCAGGATCCGAGGACCATCTCGCTTTCACACTGGCCGGTCGCCGGGTCGCAGGCGTTGCTCGTGCAGACGTTGCCGTCATCGGCGCAGTCGACCGGGACGCCACCGACGCACTGACCGTTGAGGCAGGCCTTACCGGTGATGCAGAGGTCGTCACCCGCGCAGGGGCCGTCGACGTTGACCGTCGAGCACTGGCCGGTCGCCGGGTCGCAGGCGGACTGAGTGCACTCGTTGTCGTCGCCGCCACAGGTCACAGCCGGGCCGAGCTGGCAGGTGCCGCCCTGGCAGATGCCGTCCTCGAAGCAGGCCTGGCCGCAGGTGCCGCCGTCGTTGTCGACGAACTCACAGGCGTACACGCCGCCGGTCGAGCCGAGCGTCACCGTCACACAGGGGTTGTCGGTCTCGCACACGAACACGGTCGTCTGCTGCAGCGCGTTGTCGTTGGCCTCGTTGCCGTCAACACCGTCGCCGCTGGGAACATCGACGTTCGCAGCGCTGGCGGCGACGAAGTTGTAGGGCTCGCCGTTGGCTGGAGCGACGGCCGGGTTGCCGCCGGCTCGAACAACGATGCGCCCGATCGCCACGCGGCTCATCGGGAAGGTCTCAAAGTTGCACGCCACGGCGTTGGTCACCGGGTTGAACACGCAGCTCTCGTCGGCGCCGCCGGCGATGAGCTCGACCGAGATGAGCTCCATGGTCGGGGGAACAGCGAAGAGACCCTCGGCGCTCGCGGCCGGGGAGCTGCCCGCGTTGTAGAAGCGAACCTGGTACTCGAGCAGCTCGCCAGCGAGGACCGGGTTGGGGGTCGCCGTGATGCTCACGCCGAGGTCGGCGCCACCGGCCGAGATCACAACGGTCTCGGTGGTCGCAGCGTCGTTGGACTCGTTGCTGTCGTTTTGGGCTGCGTCGACCATGCCGCTAGCGATCAGCACGGTTCCGCCGGCGCTGGTCACGTTTGCGGTGACGGTCACGGCGACGGAGCTTCCGGCCACGAGGTCAGGGAAGGTGCAGGAAGCGACCTGGCCCGTGACCGAGCAAGTGCCCGTGGGCGTGGACACAACGGCATTGGTGACGCCGGCGGGCAGCGCAAGCAGCAGGGTGCCATCGGTCGCGGTCTGGGGACCGTGGTTGGTCGCGGTGGCGGTGTACGTCACCTCGGCGCCCGTCACGAGCGGGTCAGGTGCGTCGGTGAGCGTCAGTGCCATGTCGGCGCCAACCGCAGTGATCACGTCGGTGGTCGTCGTCGCGCTGTCGTTGGTGGCGTCGTCATCGGTGGCGGATGTTGCGGCCGTGACCGTCGTCGTGACGGTGCCGGCGACGAGTGCGGTTGCAAGGACGTCGACGCTTACGCTTGCGCCCGGGGCGAGGTCACCGTTGAGCGTGCAGACGATGGGGCCGTTGCCCTGAGCCTGCGCGCAGCTCGCATCGGCAGACGAAGCCGAGACGAACGCCACGCTGCTCGGGACGGTGAACTGCTGGGTGAGCGTCACGTCGGGCGCTGGCAGGAGCCCATGGTTGGTCGTGGTGAGGGTGTAGACGATCGCGTCGTTGAGAGCCACCGGGTCGGCGGCGTCGCTCACCTCGGCGCTCACATCGACGGTGCTACCGACGACGATCGGGGTGGTGAAGGTCTGGCTGTTGTTGCCGAGGTCGCTGTCTCCGCCGCTCGCGGTCGAGATGGTGGCCGAGCCGGCGAGGTCGCCCGCGACGGTCGGTGTGAGCTCGACCGTCATCGTCCAGCTAGCGCCGACCGCAAGGGCCAAGCGGCCGCAGGTGGCTCCAGCTGAAGAGGCCGTGCACGCGCCGCTGTCGGCGCTCGCGCTGATGCCGGTGGCAGCGGACGGATCGTCGATCACGAACCCGAGCTCGACGCCGGTGGCGGCGGTGGGACCATTGTTCGTGGCGGTGACCGTGTAAGTCAGCGGTGCCCCGGTGGCGCCAGCAGTCGTGCTCGACACGACCGAGACGACGGCCGGATCGGCGCTTCCATCGATGATGGTGGTGGTGTCCGTGGCGACGTTGTTGGTCTCGTCGGGGTCGGTTGTGTCGTGGTCGGCGGTCCAGCGCACGACAACCTCACCAGGCCCGCTTGGGGTGCCGGTGACGATAACCGTCGTGCTTGCACCAACCGGAAGGTCGCCCAGTGAGCACTCGACGGTCACCGCCGAGAAGCTGCACGCGCCTTGTCCCGGCTCGGCCGAGACGATGTTGACCGTCGGGGCAGCGTAGTCGCTCGAGGCGTTGAAGCCGTCGAGGCTGACGTTCGCCGCGTCGTTCGGTCCTGCGTTCGTGAGTGTGACCGACCACACCAGCTGACCATTGTCAGAGACCGGGTTGGCCAGGCTCACCGAGGTGACCGAGACGTCGGCTGTACCGTCCGTCGCTGCTCCCCCCGCTACGGCCTGGTCCGTTCCGCCAGTGTCTTCTGTTCCACAACCTGTTGCCCACGCACACGTGGACAGCAGCGCGCCGTACACGGCGGCACGCCGAAAAATTGAAGCCTGCACGTTGTCCTCACCCATCAACAGCGCTCGGCGCGTCTGACCCTCACCCAGAACCAAACAAAAACTTAAACCGAGCTGAACTCACAGCGAGACTATGGACGGCCCGATATCGAGTCGAGGAATAAAGAGCTTTAACGAACATACAAAACGCGAGCAAAGCATCAAACAAAACGCGTACAGAGCAACAACCACGTGGTCAAAACGGGATCCAAAAGCGGTTACACGCAAAGTGAATATTCATGTTCTTTTCACATAAGAAACACCGGCAGATCCGCCTGGCATGCGGTCGTCGCCGATCTTTACGAAAAAGTTCGGCGCCAACATTCACCTCTCTAGACTCACATCAGGACCTACGCGAGGCGAAGCCACCTGCACCGAAGCACCGTCTCAGCAAGCCCCCTCCGCCAATCGCAATCCCGCCACCCGGGATCTAGCCCCCTCGCTCAAGGACCTAGCGAGGCGAAGCCACCGGCCCCCAAGCACCGTCTCAGCAAGCCGCAGCCGCCAATCGCAACCCCGCCACCCGGAATCTAGCCCCCTCTCTCAAGGACCTACGCGAGGCGAAGTCACCTGCCCCCAAGCACCGTCTCAGCAAGCCCCGCCCGCCAATCGACCTGGCCCCCCTCTCATAGAAGGATGGCGGTTGCGACGATGGCAGGCCGCGATTGGGGTCGAGGCATGGTGCTGAGGCGCGTTTCGGAACCGAGCGAAGCGAGGGTTAGCCGAGGCGTGACGGAGTCACGTTGACGCTGACGAAACGCGCCTCAGTGCCATGTATCGGCCCCAAGCGCGGTCTGCCAGCGTCGTTTCCGCCATCCCAAGAACGTTGACGCTGACGAAACGCTCCTGGGTGCCATGCATCGGCCCCAAGCACGCCCCGACAGCGTCGTATCCGCCATCCCCCGATTTAGTTGCAGGTGTCGGCGTACCGATCACCACACATCTTCGCAGCGCAGTAGTCGACAGGCGTGCAGGTCATGGGGTTGGTGTCGGCACTGATCTGGCCGCTACCCGCCGTGTGAGCGCCGAGCGTGTAGTGCACGTACGTCACCGACGCTGCGACGCCTGGCGTCGGCGTGAGCCCGTTGCCGCCAACGCCGAGCTGAGCCGGCCGGGCCGAGTTGTTCGGCGCCTGGGCTAGCACCACGAAGTTGTCGGACGGCGCTGCGGTCGACCGGAGGTAGCCGGTGATCATGTCGAAGTAGGCCCAATCTGCCGTCGGAACGGACGTGATGTCGCCGCCGTACTGGGGACCGTCAGAGCCCACGCCCTCGGCGCCGGTGCCGCGGAAGCGCCACATGATGTCGACGCTGAACGTCTCACCCAGCGAACCGGTGCCGCCGCCCAGATCGGTGACGGTGACGGTTCCCATCGCGTGCAGGAAGTCGCTCGCCAACCACACCAGGCGCGTCGAGCTGTCGAAGCTCAGCTTGACCTTGTGGCTGGGGTCGTTGTCGTAGAAGCCGGGGACGTAGAAGCCCCAACCAGCGTTGCCGGCATTGTCGAGCACGTAGGCCTCGCGAACCGGGTCGGTAAAGGGCAGCTCCTCGCAAGCGTCATTGCAGGCGTTGCCGTCGTCGCAGGGGTCGTCGTTGGCGTCAGCCACGCAGATTCCTTGCTCGCAGTAGTTGTCGGTGCAGGCGTTGCCGTCATCGCACTGAGCCCCTGGGTCGGCCGTGTGCACGCAGCCGAGCGTTGGGCTACAGGCGTCGACAGTGCACGGGTTGTGGTCGTCACAGTCGAAGGTGTCGAACGCTCCCTTGCAGACACCGGCCTCACAGCTGTCGCCTTCACACTGGTAGTCCACAAAGTCGGCGAGGATGTCACCGTGAGCGGAGGTCACGGCGTTTCCGTCGACGTAGCGGGTGTAGTCGATCCACACCGCCGCACCGAAGTCGTCCGTCTTGAGGTTGGCCGAGACGCCGATCTGGAACGGATGGAGGCTGTTGGCAGGCCGCTGAGTCAACGTCGCGTAGTCACCCTGCGGGTTGTCCGCGCGGAAGATGCGGCTGGTCGGCTGCAGATCGAAGTACTGCCACAGGTCGGTCAAGGTCGTGTCGCCGGTGCCCTTCGGACCGCCCGCACCCTGCCCGGCTGCGCCGCGGCCTCGGTACACAAGGTCGGCCTCGATGGTCCACAGCTGCCCGAGGGCGCCTGTGCCGCCGCCGAGATCGCTGACGTACGCGGTACCAACGAGCTTGGCGGTGCCGTCGCTGTACCAGACAAAGTACGAGTCGCCATCGAAGGTCATGCCGACCGAGTGCGTCACGTCACCATCGAAGAAGCCTGGCAGCCAGATGCCGTAAGCGTCGGCGCCGCTGTTGCGGTTGGTGGCCTGCCAGATGCGCCGGACGCCGGTGCCGAAGCGAGCGCAGCTGTCGTTGCAAGAGTCACCGTCGACGCACGGGTCATCGTTGTTGGTGGCGACACAGCCCGTCGCCGGGTCGCAGGTGTCGTCGGTGCAGACGTTGCCGTCGTCGCAGTCAACGCTGGCCCCCGGCGTGCAAACCCCAGCGGCACAGACGTCGCCCTCGGTGCAGGCGCTGCCGTCGTCACAGGCATCCGTGTTGTTGACGCTCTCGCAGCCGCTTGTCGGGTCGCACTGCTCGGTGGTGCAAGGGTTGCCGTCGTCGGTGCAGGTCACGTCTCCGCCCCCCTCACAGACGCCGTTCGAGCAGACGTCGCCGTTGGTGCAGGCGTTTCCGTCATCGCAGGGGGCGGCGTTGTTGACCGTCACGCAGCCCGTGGCCGAGTCACAGACACCGTCGGTGCAGGGGTTGCCATCTTCGGCGCAGTCCACCGCGTCACCCGACTGGCAGCTGCCGCCACCGCAGACATCGCCGGCAGTGCACGCATCGCCGTCATCACATGGGGCCGTGTTGTTGACGGACTGACAGCCAGCAACCGGATCGCACGACTCATCGGTGCAGAGGTTGCCATCATCGGCACATGTCACCGGATCACCGGCCGTGCAGACGCCGTCCGCGCAGACGTCACCTTCACTGCACGCGTTGCCATCGTCGCACGGCGCGACGTTGTCGAGCACAACACAGCCACTGGCCGGGTCGCACTCAGCATCGGTGCATGGGTTGCCATCGTCAGCGCACGTCAGGTCAGGTCCACCGAAGCAGGCGCCCTCGGCACACTGGTCGGCCGTCGTGCAGGCATTGCCGTCATCGCACGGTGCGGTGTTGTTGATGACCTCGCAGCCAGCCACAGGGTCGCATGCGTGGTCGGTACACGGGTTGCCGTCGTCGCTGCATGTCGCTGCCGTGCCAGGCTGGCAGGTACCGCCGTCGCAGCTGTCGCCCACCGTGCAGACGTTGTCGTCGTCACATGGGCCGTTGTTAAAGACGGTTGTGCAGCCATCGATCGGATTGCAGAGCTCCGTCGTGCACGGGTTGCCGTCGTCTTCGCACGTTACCGCGCCCGAGCCACCGCACTCGCCGCCGCTGCACACATCGGTCGCCGTGCAGGCGTTCCCGTCGTCGCACGGGTCGTTGTTGTTGGCGACGACACAGCCCGACGCAGGATCGCAGAACTCATCGGTGCAGCCGTTACCGTCGTCGGCGCAGTCCACGACGGCGCCAGGCTGACACGCGCCAGCCATGCAGAAGTCGCCGTCGGTGCAGGCGCTACCGTCGTCGCACGGGTCGGCGTTGTTGACGGCGATGCAGCCGCTCGCAGGGTTGCAGAGGTCGTCGGTGCAGGGATTGCCATCGTCGGCGCAGACGACCGCCTCGCCAGGCTGGCAGGTCCCGGCCGAGCAGACATCGCCGTCCGTGCAGGCGCTGCCGTCATCGCAGGCGTTGGTGTTGTTGGTCGCCACGCAGCCTGTCGCAGGATCGCACGCGTGGTCGGTGCACGGGTTGCCGTCGTCGGCACAGACCAGGGGACCGTCCGTCACGCAGGCCCCCGTCAGCTCGTGGCAGGTCTCGACGCCATTGCAGGCATTGCCGTCATCGCAGACGACGGGAGTGTGTACGCACGCCGAGCCGACGCAGGCATCGTTGGTGCAGGGGTCGCCGTCGTCGCAGGCGGCGTCATTGCCCTCACCGATGCATGCACCCGTGGCGGCCTCGCAGCTGAAGAACTGGCACTCGGTGTTGGAGTCGCTGCAGTCGACGTCGCTGTTGACGCACTGTCCGGTCGCGGTGTCGCAGCTATCGTTGGTGCAGAGGTCGCCGTCGTCGCACGCGTCTTGAGAGAACGCGGGCTCACAGACGCCGGTCGCGCCGGCGCACTCGTAGGTGGCGCACTCGGTGTCGAGGTTGCTGCAGTCCACCGCCACATTTGAGCACGCGCCCGTCGCTGGGTCGCACGCATCATCGGTGCAGAGGTCGTTGTCGTCGCAGTCCACCGCCGTCTGGATGCACTCGCCCGCCTCGTTGCAGGTCGGCTCCCCGTCGCAGAGGTTGATCTCGCAGCCGGCGCCCTCGCAGAGGACCGCACACGGCTGGCCAGCTGTCGGGGTGTGGCTGCACATGCCGTTGACGCACGCGTCGGCGGTGCACTGGTTGCCGTCCTCGCAAGCCGCGTCGCTGAACGTCGGCTCGCAGGTACCGGCGCTGCACGCATACGTCGCGCACTCGGTGTTCTGGTCGCTGCAGTCGAGCGGGGTGTTGGTGCAGGCACCGGTCGTCGGCTCACAGGAGTCAACCGTGCACGGGTCGTCGTCGTCGCAGTCCACCGGCGTGCGCACGCACTGTCCGGCGTCGTTGCAGGTTGGGATGCCGTCGCAGAAGTTGGCGGTCTCGCAGTAGTCGCCCACGCACAGGCCAAGACCACACGTTGCGCCCACGGTCGGGACATTGCTGCATGAGCCGTCCGCCTGGCAGCTGTCGGTGGTGCACTCGAGGTTGTCGTTGCAGCTCTTGGTCGAGCCAGCGCATTCGGTCCCCGAGCAGAGGTCGTTGATCGTGCAGGCATCACCGTCGTCGCAAGGCGCTGTGTTGGCCAAGAATCCGCAGCCTCCAAACGTGTCAGCATCGCAGACATCGTCGGTACAGGGGTTGCCATCGTCGCAGATCGTCTGCGAACCAGCGCAGGTACCGAGCTGGCAGACGTCGGAGTCGGTGCATGGGTCACCGTCGTCGCAGGGGTTGTTGTTCGGCTCCGCGCCGCAGCCGCCGTAGACCGTGACGTCGCAGACATCGTCGGTGCAGGGGTTGCCGTCGTCGCAGACCCGCGGCGTGCCGGAACAGACGCCTGCGCTGCACTGGTCGTTGTTGGTGCAGGGGTCGGCATCGTCACATGAGCCTGTGACCTGGCTGACGAGACATGCGCCCGTGGCCGGGTCGCATGCGTTGGCGGTGCAGTCGTTGTCGTCCTGGGGACATGCCACAGGAGCACCACCACCGCAGACGCCGTTGGTGCACATGCGGCCGGTCACGCAGACGTCGTCGCCGACGCACGGTCCAGTCCTGTCGGACACTTCGCAGAGGCCGGTCGTCGGGTTGCAGCTGGACTCCGTGCACTCCGCCCCGGTGTCCTCACAGACGATGGCCGCGCCGAGCTGGCATGAGCCCGCCGAGCAAACACCGTCTTCGAAACAGGGCTCCGAGCACGTCGCGCCGTCGAGGTCGTTGTAGACGCAGGCGAACTCACCGTTGGCCTCGGTCAGCGTGGGCTCGACGCAGGGATTGGTGTTGGGGCAGTTCCAGACCGTGGTCTGGATGATCGCCGTGTCGTTGGCTTCGTTGCCGTCAACGCCGTCGCCACTTGGCACGTCGACGTTGGCAGCGGCGCCCATCATGAAGTTGTAGGGACCACCACCCGGCGGGGCGTTCTCCGGAACGTCGTTGGCAACGCCCGAGAACGTGAGAACGGCGACTCGAGTGACCGGGAACGTCTCAAAGTCGCAGCGCACGATGTGCGTGACCGGGTTGTAGGCGCATCCCTCGTTCGGGCTGAGCGCGTCGAAGAGCTCCAGCGACTCGAAGCTGACGTTGGGAGGCAGGGCGAACTGGCCCTCGGCGCTGAGCGCAGGCGAGGCGCCGGCGTTGAAGAAACGCACCTGGTACTCGATCGGGTCGCCCGCCAAGACCGGGTCCGGCGTTGCGAGGAGGCTCACACCGAGGTCTGCGCCGCCCGTGGAAGCAACGATGGTCTCTTCCGTGTCCATGTCGTTGGCCTCGTTCGCGTCGGCCTGCACGCCGTCGATCTCGGCCGCTGCGACCATGATCGAGCCGCCGGACGCCCCAACGGTGCCGGCGATGTCGATGTCGACGGCGCTGCCGGCGATGATCTGCGGGATCTGGCACGTCACGAGGAGCCCGTTCCGGGTGCACGTGCCGCTAGCGGGAGTGATGACGATGTTGCTGAAGTTCGCGGGGAGCGCCACTTCAACAAGGACACCCGTTGCGGTCTGCGGACCGAGGTTTTCGGCGCGCACCGTGTAGGTCAGGCCGGTTCCCGTCGTCACCGGATCGATCGAGTCGGTGATGGACACTGTGAGGTCTGAGCCGCTGGCTGGGACGACGTTCGACGTCTCCGTGGCGCTGTCGTTGGCGGGGTTGGGATCGCTGTTGGGACCGCCCACTGTCACCGTGGTCGAGACTGAGCCGGTCGTCACGGGTGCGACCTCCACGAGGACGGACGCGGTGGCACCAGGCGCGAGCGTTGGGAACGTGCAGGTGAGCGGTGGCGCGATGCCGCCGGTGCAGGCTCCGTCTGCACTCGTGGCGCTGATGAACGTGACGCCACCGGGCTGACCGAATGACTGCTCGACGGTCGCGTCGGTTGCGGTCATGGGGCCATCATTGCTGACTTCGATGGTGTAGAAGAGGCTGTCGCCAACGGCGACGGGGTCCGGCATGTCCTCAACGGTCACCGAGAGATCGGCGGTCGCGGTTGCGACGATCGTGACCGAGGCGGAGCCGGTGTTGTTGGACGCATTGGAGTCCGGCACGCCGTCGAGCTGGATCTCGGCGTTGCCGGTCAGCTCGCCCAAACCCACGCCGGTCATCGTGACGGTCATCGACCACTCCGCGCCGACCGCAAGTGCCGGACGTGAGCACGTCGCCACGCCGCCCGTGACGGTACAGCTGCCACCATCGGCGGAGGCTTGGACGTTGCTTGCAAGCGCTGCGGGGGACGGGGTGAAGACCAGGTCGACCGAGCTTGCTGCCGCCGGACCGTTGTTCGTTGCCACGATGTCAAAGCTCACTGTGGACGCCGAGACAACCGTGGTTGCCGACGGAGTCACTGAGACGACGGCGCCGTCCGCATCCGAGTCGACGACCGGTGTCGTGTCGATGTCGCGGTCGGAGTCTGAGTCAGGGTCAACGCCCGTGTGGTTGACGATCCACTGGGTTCGCACGGTGCCAACGCCGCCTGGGTCAGCGGTCGCAAACACCTCGATCGACTCGCCGACCGGGAGGTCGCCAAGGTTGCACGTCACGTCGCTTGTGCCGTGGGTGCAGGTGGGTGCCCCTGGCGTCGTGCTGGTGAACGTCCCGACGGGATCGGTGTAGACGAGCGGAGCCCACGCGCCGTCGAGGGTCACGCTGACGGCGTCGCCAGGACCCGCATTCGTGATGACGACGTGGTAGATGAGCTCGCCGTTGGTCGAGGTCGGCGTCGCGAGGCTTGTGACGTCGACAACGAGGTCGGCCGTGCCGTCCTCGGCTGAGCCGCCCGTGACATTGAGGGTCGACGACCCTCCGTCTCCAGAAGAGCACCCTGTTGCTGCTGCTGCGCCGATAAGCGCGGCAATTCCCAACACAACACGCGTCGCCTGCCGGCACGTCGCTCCGTTCATCGCTCCCCCCTGAGGTTGACATCTAAGTCGTGGCAGCGCTGGACGAAAAAAGGTGCGCCACCGCTCGCTAGTTTCGGACTCTGGCGCCGATCTGTCAACGACACGGAAGGTTTTCACCGCTGGACGCCCGCGGGTTCAACTTCGCTCAAGTTGGTAACCGTGGACGCCCCCCTTAACACCGGGGTCGACGGGCGGTTCGGCTGCCGACGACGAAGCCATGCTCAGGTTGCAGTCACCCTGTCGGATACCGCATACTGCCCTCGCGCGGTTCCATTCCCCAGGGATCGCCCCTCCCCCCAGACCTCGGTGCTTGACAAGCAACTGTGGGATCACGACATTCCCGTGCGCACGGCTGCTTCGCGTAGCTGTACTACCCCCCCCAGCGGCGGCGTTCCCCCAGCGCCCCGCCCTTCCGTAGAGAGGCGTCATGTTAGCCTTTGTTCGCTCCCCGACACGTTGGGTTCTCCTTGCTGCCATCGCGGCCACCGCTGTGGCGGGCGCCAGTAGCATCGCTCTTGCCGAAGGCGAGGCCGAGCTCGGCGGCGCGCAGCCGCTGAAGAAGCCAACGGCGATGAACATCGATATCCTCGAGGTCGGTGAGACCGTCACCTGGACCGGTGTTGGCCAGCTGGAGCTCAGCGACGCGTCTGGCACGCTCATCGAGTCGCTGTCCACAGGCGAGACAAGTGCGCCGATTCCCTTCGTCGGCACCGTTAAGGCGGCCGTCACGGAGAACCAGCGGCAGACGGTCGGAATCGACTTCTACGTGCCCGTCGGCTGGGACATTGAGGTGCAGCGCGCAGGCGTGGAGCAGCTCGGGCGGCTTCACTCAAAGCGTTGGATCTTCGAGACCGGCGCGTTCACCGAAGACCGTGCCGCGAACGCCAGCGTCTACGCCCTCACCCCGGGCGGCGTTCCGGGCAGCGACGTCGTCATTGAGATGCGTCTCGACGGCATCAATGGCGTTGAGTACCAGATCACCGCGAACCGAACGGGACTTGCGGGCGACGACGCCGGCACAAGCGTCCCCGACCCGAACTCGAGCAAGACGGTTCCGATCGAGTACGACATCTACCTGAACGTCCCGGCCAAGGCACAGTACAACGCTGCTACGCCGACGGTGTCCGACCTCACGTTCTCGGGTGACGTCGCGGGCTGCCAGACGACCATCGCGCCGTCTGTGAACTCGTTCTTCCAGTTCTCCACCAACGTCGACGGCACCTACCACCTGGGCTGCGACCTCAACGGCGACGGCGTCTACAACACGATCGGCTCCGAGGACCTGCTCCTCATCGGCCGCACCCTGCCCAACACGGTCAACACCGTCGCATGGGACGGCACCAACAACGGTGTACCGGTCGCAAGCGGTACGTACGACTGCCGTGTCTCGGTCCACGTGGGCGAGTTCCACTTCGCCGCACGCGACGTCGAGACCTGCTTCGCCGGTTTGCGCATGTTCGAGGTTGCTGCTGACGGCTCCCGTTCGGGTCTGCCGATGTTCTGGAACGACGAGAAAGTCCAGGCGAACGCAGTGCCAATGCCCCCCAGCAACGGCCAGGTCCTCCAGAGCCCAGCAACCTCGCCGCAGGCAGGCCTCTCTTCGGGTGCGTACTCGGACCCCACCGTCGTTTACGGACTCCTGAGCCCCTTCAACGCGATGCCGCCGACCTTCCGCCCGGGCAACTCTCGCGCTTGGGGCGCCTTCCGCGGCGCGACGTTCGACATGATCTCGAAGGGCGACATGGCGGTCCTCGACACCTACACGTGGGCTCGCGCCTCCGACAGCGGCAACATCGCGATCACCGTCATCACCGACCAGGACACGGACTTGGACGGCTGCTCCGACCTCAAGGAGATCTGCTCGATGGGTTCAGACTTCGAGGTTGTCGATACGGACGCCGACGGCCTGGGCGACTGTGCAGAGTTCGAGTTCAACCCGAACCCCACGTCGCCGATCGACCCCGACACGGACGGTGACGGACTCTGCGACGGCGCTGTAGCTGTCCAGAACAGCATCGGCGTGGACGTGTGCATCCCCGGTGAGGACAACGACACCGACGGTATGCCCAGCACGGATCCCGACGGCACACCGATCGAGACGAACCCCGCCGACGAGGACACCGACGACGACGGGTTCTGTGACGGCCCGCTTGTCCCGACGCCCTCCCAGTGTGACGAACCCAGCGACAACTGCCCGCTGGTCTTCAACCCCGACCAGGCTGACGGCGATAACGACGGTATCGGTGACGCGTGCGACCCGCTCGATTGCGACCCCGACAAAGACGGAATTCCCGATGTTGCTGACCCCGAGTGCTGGCCCGACGGACCGCCGGATGGCCCCTGCATGGGCGGCAGCATCGCCAACTGCATCGACAACTGCACCGAGCTGGACAACCCGGACCAGGCAGACCAGGACGGCGACGGAATTGGCGACGCCTGCGACTGCGACAAAGACGGCGACGGCATCATCGACGGCGAGAGCCCCGACTGCTGGGGCGGCGAGCAGCCACCCGAGTCTTGCACCGGCGGTGAGACCGTCGACTGCCGCGACAACTGCCCCGACACGTCCAACCCTGACCAAGCAGACGGCGATGGCGACGGCATCGGCGACGCGTGCGAGTGCGATCGCGACGGCGACGGCGTCATCGACAGCAGCGCGATCGAGTGCTGGCCGTTCCTGCCCCCGGGCACCGACCCGCCGACCGAGCCGTGTGCCGACGGTGACACAAGCTTGTGCCTCGACAACTGCCCTGACGACCCCAACGCAGACCAGCTCGACACGGACGGTGACGGCGAAGGCGACGCTTGCGAGTGCGATCGCGACGGCGACGGCGTCATCGACAGCCCCGCGGCTGAGTGCTGGCCAGGCCAAGACCCGCCGACCGAGTCGTGCGTCGACGGTGAGACCGAGGACTGCCTCGACAACTGCCCTGTGACGCCGAACGCCGACCAGTCTGACCTCGATGGCGACGGCGAGGGTGACGCGTGTGAGTGCGACAAGGATGGCGACGGCATCATCGACTCGAGCCTGCGCATTTGCTGGCCGGATGTGCCGCCTAACGAGCAGCCCCCGAGCGATCCGTGCGAGGACGGCCAGACTCAAGACTGCATCGACAACTGCCCCGAGACCCCGAACCCGGGTCAGCAGGACAGTGATGGAAACGGTATCGGCGACGCTTGCGAGTGCGACCGTGACGGCGACGGCATCATCGACAACGGTGCAGCGATCTGCTGGCCGGGCGAGGAGCCACCGACGGAGCCTTGCACCGGTGGCGAGACCGAGGACTGCCTCGACAACTGCCCCGACACGGCCAACCCCGGCCAAGAAGACAGCGACAATGACGGTCAGGGCGACGCTTGCGAGTGCGACCGTGACGGTGACGGCGTCATCGACAACCCGGCGCTTGTCTGCTGGCCCGACCTCCCGCCAGGCGAGGAGCCGCCGACCGAGCCATGCGCTGACGGTCAGACGGACGACTGCCTCGACAACTGCCCGGACACCGCCAACGGCGACCAGGACGACTTTGACGGCGACGGCATTGGCGACGACTGCGACTGCGATGTGGACGGCGACACGGTTGTGGACTCGACGTCCCCCGACTGCTGGCCAGGCGGCGACGTTCCCAACGACACGTGCGATGAGGACGAGACCCAGGACTGCATCGACAACTGCCCGCGGACGCCCAACACCGACCAAGCCGATCTCGACAACGACGGAGTTGGCGACGACTGCGACCCCGACATTGACGGCGACGGCCTCCTCAACACCGAGGAAGACCTCAACGGCAACGGCGAGGTCGACCCGACGGAGACGGATCCGCGTGATCCCGACACCGATGATGGTGGCGAGACGGACGGCGAAGAGGTCAACAACAACCGCAACCCACTGCTTGCCTGCGACGACTTCGGCGGCTCGTGCCGGACCTTGGTCCAGGGTGGCGGCTGTGCAGGCGGTGGCGACTCGCCCGCACCTTGGGTGCTGATGCTGGGACTTGCTGGCATCGCGGTGGCGCGACGCCGCACGAGCGGCAACCGCTAAGCTGGCTCATCGCCGCGCCTGAACACATGGCGCGGCGATGAACCAACGCATGCACGATGTCGAAACCGCTCGCCCTCGACACCACCGAGCGCGAGCGGTTGCTTGAGCAGGTTGGCGACTGGGTGCTCCGGTGGCTCGACGGGCTCTACGACCACCCCGCTCAAGGTACGACCGGCTCGCTCGGCTTCAGCCAAGCGCGTGAGCTGAGCCTACCGTTTAGCGAGACTGGCTATCCCATGCGGCTCCTTCTCGAGCGGCTTGGGAGCTTGTCGTCACTCGCGCTGGAGACCGCTGGGCCCGGCTACCTTGCCTATGTCCCAGGGGGTGGCCTCTTTGTGTCCGCGCTCGCCGATCTGATCGCGAACGCCACCAATCGGTTCACGGGGATTGCTGCTGCCGCGCCTGGTTTTGCCCGGCTGGAGCACGACGTCCTGCGTTGGCTAGCGTCGGAGTTTGGTTACGGCCCTGAGGGTGGCGGCATCCTAACGACGGGCGGCTCGCAGGCGAACCTGTGTGCGATTGTCGCCGCCCGAGAGCGAGCCATGGACGGTGATGCGGACTTGCGCCGTGCCACCATCTACACCTCGACTCAGGCCCACGGCAGCATCGCAAAGTCGGCGCGGGTTGCCGGCCTGCGCCCGACGAACGTGAGACTCGTTGACGTCGATGAGGCCCTGCGGATGTCGGTCGAAGCGCTGACCACGTTGGTCGACGAGGACATCGCCAACGGGCTCGAGCCGATGATGGTTGTTGCCGCGGCCGGTACCACCAACACCGGCGCCATCGACCCGCTCGACGCGCTTGCTGACTTCTGTGAAGCCCGCGGCCTCTGGCTTCACGTCGATGGCGCCTACGGTGGCGCGTTCGTGTTGTGCCCGACCGGCCGTGAGCGTCTCTCTGGCCAGCAACGGGCAGACTCGATCACGTTCGACCCGCATAAGGGCTTGTTTCTGCCTTACGGCACGGGGTGCCTGCTGGTAGCGAATACCGCCGACCTCAAGCACGCCTTCGGCGAGTCTGGCGTCTATCTCGCTGACCTCGCGACGAGCTCAGCGGACGCGTTCTCTGGCCCGAGTGAGATGGGGCCTGAGCTCTCCCGGGACTTCCGCGGACTGCGGCTGTGGCTGCCGCTGATGGTGCACGGGATCGGACCGTTTCGGGCCACCCTGGAGAGCCGACTCAGCCTCGCGAGTCACCTCGCTGAGCAGGTGGCACAACTGCCAGTCGACATTGCCGCTCCAACGTCACTGACGGTTGTGGCCTTCCGCGCAAAGCCTCCTCCGTCATCGGCGGCGCGCACGTCCGCGGAGCGCCTCGTCGAGCGCGACCGCCGCACATCGCTCATCCTAGCGGAGGTCAACGGCGCTGGCCGTGTGCACTTGTCATCGACACGGCTCCCGACCGCCGACGGTCTGGCACTCACGATTCGCGCCTGCGTGGTGAGCTTTCGGACACGTCCCGAGGACATCGA
>CALHXW010000377.1 GCA_938040325.1 uncultured bacterium
GCGACGATCATGAGGCCCCCAGAGAGCATCGCGATGCCAAAGATCTGCCAGCGGTAGCCTTCGGTCAGCTGCGCGCTGCGAGACATGGCGTCGGTCACGCTCGTCCCTTCGATCACGACGGACGGCAGCGCCACCCAGAGGTAGCACATGACGATGAGGCCCGGGATGATGAGCAAGAGGGTCGCCAGGCCGGTGCAGAGGCCGACAACAATCGACGTCAGAATCACCGGCAGCACGCGCTTGAGACCGACCTTGATCGACGTCATGATCTCGATGGACTCGCCCTTGAGGGAGCTGATGGTGGCGTGCAAGAGAATCGCTGTCAGCAGGCCACCCATCGGCAGTGAAATCAGTGACGACAGCCAGTCGTAGGTCTCGGCGTTCTTGACGGTGAGGTTGTCGAGTAGCCAGACCGTGTAGATGATGAGGGGCAGGAAGAGAATGACTGCCAGCGGCAGCATGACATGGGCATTCTTGGCGGCAATGGCAAACCCATTGCTGATGATCCGACCGGCACTGAACGGTTGGTCCATGAGGTCCTCGCTTTTGGTGGTGACTGAGTGGTGACTGAATCGACCACTACGGCACCACAGCTTTGCCGTTCTTGCAAATCGACTGCGCGGATGGCCTGCAGGCGACGTTCGGCGACCCGTCGCGACCGCGTGCTGGCAAAGGGCTTCGTGGATCGGTAGAACGTCCGCCGGAGGAACGACGATGCAGTTTTCACGACGACGATTCATGCGCGGAATGGCAGCGGCAGGGCTCACGGCCGCTGCTAGCAAGAGCTTCATCGCCTGTGCCGATGACGCCTCTACCGGGACCCACGCGGCCCTCGGCTTCGGCGACGGCAAGACCGACGGCTTTCAGAGCGCGCGCTTCATCGAGTCGCTCGACATCTGCGAGCTTGGCTTCGCCGCCGAGTTCGTCGACGACCAGAAGCCCCACGTCAAGCACTCCACAGGCCACAACACACGGCTGTACACGCAGCTGCCGGACCTCATCCCTGATGGCGAGTTCGACCTGCGTGGCTACACGTCCGACCGCCTCGTTGTCCCGCAGTCGAGCTACTATATCCGCACCGAGGCACCCGACCAGCTGCACCTCGCAACCGCCGGCAACATCCCCAACTTCGACGCCCTCGACGTGCCGAACAGTCCGTACCTCGAAGAGCTCCGAAACAACTGGTGGGTCGGCGTCAAGGGGCTGGTCAGCGCCCCGGCTGCGTTTCAGCCCGGCTGGCTCAAGAGCGAGGTGAGCGAGCTCGGTGCGACCATGATGGAGTGCGCCGGCAACGACAAGTACTCGAACTTTCGGCTGATGTCGGCGGCTCACTGGCAGGGCATCCGGGTCGATGACTTCTGGCAGCTGATGCAGTCAGACGATGGCTTTGGGCTGACGCAGATCGACGAGGCAGCGACCCACGTCAAGATCAGCGGCTTTGACCTCACCGAAGAGACCAAGTGGAACCGCTTCCTTGCTGTCGAGTCGAAGCCCGGCGCGAGCTGGATCTTCTCGCTACAGGAGCTCCGAGAGCAAGGCGCGTTCTTCGCGACCGGCATGCAAGGTGAAGACCTGACGCTCGACCACGGCTTCCCGCTGCGCCTCGTCGTGCCTCGCTACTACGGCTGCACCTGCATCAAGTGGGTCAACGAGCTCGAGTTCATGACGGTCGACGCCACAACAGAGACCACCAGCCAGATGCGCGAGTTCGCCGACCGCACCCACCAGCTCACCGACGATCCGCGTCTCTACAGCGAGCACCTGCGGCCTCACATCGACCAGTCCATGACGGCCATCAAGGTCGAGAAGTGGGAGGTCGAGGGTCAGATCGCGTTCCGCATCGTCGGCCTGATGTGGGGGGGCGAAGAGCTCCGACCGGATCTCACCGTCGAGCTCTACCGCGACGGCTTCTTCAAGAATGGTCCCGACATCACGCTCTCGGTCGACCACGTCATCGGTGAGACCAGCGACGCGTTCACTCTGTGGTGGTCGGAGTTCTGGCAGCCGCCCAGGAGAGGCAAGTACGTCCTGCAACCGCGCATCAACGACCCGCACGTGCAGGCGCGGCGCGTGCGCGACGGGTACTACGACCGAGGGATTCGGTTCAGCCGGAGCGACCTCCGGGCGTAGGCGGCTTAGTGAGACGGGGCGCTGAGGGCGCCAGTCGGAGTCTCGGAAATGCAGGCGGAGACTGACGTTTCGATCAACGGCGGTGGGTGAGTTCGCGAGCGACTTTCTTGCCACCGTCTTCGGTCCCCGAGCCCACCGACATATCGGTACCACTGGCTCCGGGAACCCTTGCTCGCATCTACGGCCCAGCTAAGTGCCTAATGTGACGAATGCAGGCACTCAGGCTTTACGACGAAAGCTCGTGTTTTTGTGGCAACCCAGGGAACCTTTCGGCCCGCCATGGAACCAAAATGGAACCGAGATGGAACCACGCGGGCTGCGGATTCATGCCACGGTAGGGGCGTCAACGCTGTGGGTAAGCCCGCAGCGCCCAAGCATCGTCAACCTGAAAGAGAGCCCAAGCACGTGACGCTTGCCCGCCTATCAAACGAGACCCGTTGCTCGCCAAAACGTCTCCGAGAGTTTTGCGGGCACGAGAGTCCCCACTTCGAGGACCGATTCGCGGACCGACACGCACTAGAAACTGCCCAGTCGACCGCCATTAAAAGAGAATGCGCGCGCTGGGGTTCAGACTCCCCACCCTGGGGCCAACACACCTCAGATTTCGCCTCCAAAACGTCGGAGCTGGTCGTCACGCTCGAGCACCGTCGCCCGGTGCATCCGCACACCGACGGGCAGCAGGCCTTCACTGCCTCGCAAGCGCCGAGTCTCCAGAGCACTTGGCACGCGCCTTGCTCTACCTACCCCCCAACACTCTGCGAGTCCTGCTCGCAACAAACTCAACCGTCAGAACCCAATCGTTGCAGACACTTCACCGGTCGCCCAAAGAAAACCGGCCAGCACGCGTAGACACCGAAACCGAGCCGCGCTTAACCTGTTCAACAGAGTGGCTACCACGGCTGCTAGCGACATCCACTGGGGAACATAGCGCGCCTCAACGCGCACAGCACACAACCGCCCGGGGACGCGCCTGCGTCTCTAGGCTTGGCCTGCACCACCACGGCGTCGACGTCTCACGACCGTCCGACGCACGAGGTCAGACCAGCAACATCGACCCGACATCTTCAAAACACCGAACCCGCAGCCAACGCGAGCTCGAACCATGACTGACAACACCGCACTCCACCTCCTCCGCCGCGTCACCGCGGCCATCGCCGTCACGGCCCTGGCCGCTTGCGGCAGCGACCCGGCTGAAAACGGCCAGCTCGACAGCCAGGTCGAGCCGCCCGACCCCGACGTCGTCGAGACCGACACGGCTGGTGGAGACACGGCCGTCCTCGATACACACCTGCAGCTCGACGTGCCGCTCGCCACCGACACTGGCAGCCCGGATGTGGCGGACACGGCGATGGCACCCGACACGTCGCCGCCCCCGGTGGAGCTCTTCCGCTTCGAGCCGACCGGCACCGCCTGTGAAACCGATGACGACTGCACCGAAGACGGCAAGGGGATGTGCGACCCGCACTTCAAGGTGTGCGTTGAGTGCTTCGTCAAGACCGACTGCGGCCTGCGCAGCGACTGCATCGAGTACGAGTGCGTCGACAACGGCCACTGCTTCGGCCTCGACGAGTGCCTGGGCAACCCTGCCGGTGAGTACTGCATGTCCCACTGTCCTAAAGACGGCAGCGGCGTGTGTGAGCGCGGGCGCTGTGTGGAGTGCGTCAACGACTGGCACTGCGACCCGCTTGAGCGCTGCAACAACTACGCCTGCGAGAGCGACCAGTGGAGCGGCACCTGTGACGAAGACGGCGACTGCCCCAATGGCGGCCACTGCTGGCTGCCCACCTACCGCTGCAGCCAGTGCACAGACGACGCACACTGCGGGCCAGGCGAGACCTGCTCGCAACGCCACTGCAAGACCAACGTCGTCATCCCCACGGCCGACGACTTTCGCCCTTACCCCCACTGGCCGGCAGAGGGGACACCCGTGATCAAGTCACTGCCTGTGCAGCTCTGCGACTGGCAGACGGACACAGGCTGTCCCGACGGCGTTGTCTGTAAACAGCACCCTGCAGGAGACTACTGCAGCAACTACGCGCCGGAGCCCCCCGGCCTCGAGTGCTGGGAAGCGCACTCGTTCTCACTCGCGGCGAATGGCGAGGACTACGGCGGACACCTCAATGTGACCAAGAAGCTCACCGACAAGCGCTGCCCCTATCAATACCACTGCCGCGCTGACGGCAAGTGCTATCCCGACTTGTGCGACTATTACGACACAGTCTGCGCTCCAAGCGGAACCAACTCGCGTTCGAGATTGGCCTGTCAGCATCAGAGAGGCCTTCGAAAGGTCGTTTTTGGAGAGTGTCGAAACGATGACCCAAGCTCCACCACCCCATGTGTGACAGTTGAGGACGTTCTTCCACTGGAGACGACGTGTAACCTTGTCGCTTGCGCAGACTATGGCTACTGCGGATCCGGCTTCTTCACGCCAGGTTATCCAGTTCCAAACTCTGAATTCATCAGTGCTGGTTCTTGCACCCCGGGGGATGCACCGGACGGCACCGCAGACAACTATGAACGGGAGATCTGCAAGTACGGCGAGGCATGTCTCGCTGGCGAGTGCATCCCTGCATCCGACTACTACGGCCCCGACTGGCCAGCGCCCTAGGCAGGTCCCGCTAGCTTCTCTCAACGACCGACATTTCCACGAGCTCCATCCAAGGAATTTCGAATGCGCCACACATCAATCACTCTGCAAGCACCAACGACATTGCTAGCCGCGCTGTGTCTGTTCGCAGCGCCGTCATGCGCGGACTCCCAGTCCGAGCCCGAACCCACCTCACCGCCATCGCTCTTCCGAGGCACCAGTGGGGTTGACGGTCCGAACCGCTGCGAACCCGATGAAGCGTTCAACGCACTGCTAGCAGATGAGCAGTGCACAAATAGAAGACACGCACCTAATTTCCGAGCATTTGCAGCACGTTAATCGACTGCAGCCATTTTGAACTGGACATCTGTTCACCACAGCACCAACTTCTCCGGGCGCCCCGCGCAGCCCAGCCCCCCGGAGCATCATGCCACCCAACGCTCGCCAAGATTTGGTCAACCTCGATGTCACC
>CALHXW010000378.1 GCA_938040325.1 uncultured bacterium
ATAGCCCTGGATGACAGTGCGTGCCCGCATGGAGTTCCCGTCCGCGATCGATTCCGTCCGGCTTGCGCCCGACACGGCCAGCCTCGACGTGCCGTTGCGCTGGCGCTGGGTTTGGGCGTGGCGCTCACGCTGAAGCTCGACGACGCTAGGAGCGAGCGCTCACGGGGGCTCGACACATCGACAGGAGCTGCGCCCCTGGACCCGCGTTGTGGTCCGCGCCAGCCGCACCTGTGCTGCACCTCCTTGTCCTCGCTCGAGTTCTTGTGAGAAGTGCGGCTAGCCGGGCCGGTCGCCGGTCATCAGCTCGCTACGGAGCCGCGCTGACAACGGGGCCAGGCCGCGTCACGCGCCACGTAGCCGCAGCGCTCGTGCCGCGCACAGCGGGGTCATAGTACGCGTAGCCGACGGCCGCGCGCTGGGTGAGCACGCCGGTTGCGGTCGCGGTCAGCGAGAGCTCGACGACCACATCTTCGGATGGCTTGAGCTTGTCGAGGTACAAGTGAACCTCCGAGCCGTGACGCTCTGCCCGGGTGATGCGGCTTTCCTTGCTGGTGACCGCCCGAAGCGCAGCGTCCGTCACCTCAAACCCTGGCGCCAGTGGCACCGTGACCGTCGGCATGGCCACCGCGACGTCCGTTGGGTTGTCGACACCCACCACAAGCGTGGCCGTCTCGCCGAGCGTCAGCTTGGCGTCCTTGGGCATCGCACGAACGCGCAGACCCTCATCGCGCGGTGCCTTCGCGGTTCGCCGGTAATACGAGCCGCGAACCTCCGCCTGGAGCTGACCCTCGAAGTCGCCGGTGACTCGGACCGCTCTCCCTGCGGAGCTCGCCGCGAGGTCGACCGTCGGAATGTCTGAGCTCGCCAGGTCGAAGGTGGCGCGCGGTCCGTCGCCTTGGGCCACATGGAGCCTGCCGTTGCGCGCCGCTGGGGACACACGCTCGGCGCTCGCCGCCGCTAGCAGTGCCTGAACCGTGGCTTGGGTCGTTCCCCAGCCCCACTGCGGCTGACGTGCAGACCAGAGCCACGCAAGCCGCTCCCGGTTGCGGCTGCCGTCGCGACCGGCGTTGGTCAGAGCTTCGGCGAGGATCGCGGTCGCTTCGGTCGCCGCGGCCGTGCCCCCCTCGAAGAAGAGGTTGCGCTTGCCGGGCTTGAGATGGCGGCCGTCCGCATCGCTCTTTTCAAAACGTTCCAGCGCAGCCAGGGCTTTCGCAGGCTTGCCTCGCGGGGCCCGGAGCTCGGCGCTTGCCCACAGCGCGAGCGCGTAGGCGTCGTCTCGGATCGATGCGTTGCGGCGCAGAAACTTCAGACCTCGACGCAGCACGTCATCGGAGCCCCCCGCCCGTGCGAGCGCCCACACGACGTAGGCCGTCACGGCGCCCACGCTCTGGTACTCTTTCCACTGCTGGTCGATGGGGAAGCTGCCGTCGGGCTTTTGCAGCCCCTCGATGAAGCGCCGAGTCCGCGCAATAAGCGCCTGATCGACATCGATGACCTTCGACATCTCGACGAACTCGACGAGGCCATACGCGGTGAGAACGTTCATGGCGGGAGCGTTGCCCCACCACGAGAACCCGCCGCCCGGGACTTCGTAGTTTGTCAGGCGCTGGTAGCCCTTCATCACGAGGGTGCGCGCCTTCGATACCACCTCGTCCGTTCCCGCCTTACCGTCGAGCAGCTGCATCACGAGCAGGTTTGGGAAGGTCGCGCTCGAGGTCTGTTCAAAGCAGCCGTGGGGCTCGCGGACTAGCTGGTCGAGGGTGTCGAGCGCTTGGTCGGGCGCTCCGCGGAAGACTCGGAGCTTGCCTCTGAAGCTGGCGGGATCTGCGTTGTGGGCCTCCGGTGGATGGAGCACCGCGCCTGTCGCCGTCACGACCGATGTGTTCACCCACCGGACCTCAGGACCTTCAGGCAACACGTCGATCGTTCGCTCGACGATGTCGACAACGCGGTCGTCTTCGAGGTCGATGACGGTGAGGCGAAGAACGCCCGTGCCGACGCCGTCAGCGACAACCCGCACGAAACCGGCGGCCGTGGAGCCTGGTGCCACGACAACCTCGACGTCGTCGGGACCATCGATGCTCAAGCCGTCTCGGGCTGCCGCGTCGACCTGAAAGCGCCGTGGGGCGGCGGCGTCACCGTGGTAGGTCACGGCCACGCGGACGTCATAGCGGTCGTCGAGCGTGAGCTGCGCGGGCAGCGTGGCGGAAGCGTGGGTCTCAAGAAACGTTTGCACCGTTGTCGTCGCACGCCCCACGCCGCCCGTTGGCGACAAGGCCTCCACCTCAACCTCAAGCGCTGCGACGCTATCGGGGGCCGTGGCGCGCGTGGTCAGGCGTCCGCTGGCGTCTGTGGTCTCACCGACCTGCCACAGCACGGTCTCATCGAAGTTCCGTCGCACAGCGGCGTGTGACGCCATGAGCAGCTTCGCGCTTCGGCCTCGGCGTCCCAGCAGGTGCCCGCCGCCGCCGGCGCCGCCCATACCTATCGCGCCGATTCCGCTGCCGCTCCCGTAGCCTCGCACCGACTGAGCGCTGAGCGATATCTTCTGGTCATCGTCACCACCAAGCGTGCCGTCCTGGCCGGTCGCCACGAGCTGCGGTGGGTTCCCGTCGACGATGATGAAGGGGCGTCCCCACGCATCGAGCGGCACATCGACGAGCTTGTCACCGCTCACGTTGCCGGCCCTCAGCAACGCCCGCCACCGCTTACGCTGCTGCCAGACCGTGTCGAGGCTGCGGGCAAGACGCACACTGTCGACGTAAGCGCCGAGCGGACCGGCTTCGTAGAGGCCGACGCTGGACCACGTGCGGGGCCGGCGCCACGCGTCGACCCGCTGGTCGGCAGGCCAACCAAGTGCCTCGAGCTCGTCGCTGAGCGGACGTAGGGGGTGACCCGAGTCGACAGAGACCACCGCGTCGTCGCGGCTTGCCAACGCATCGCGCGCAGACACGAGGGCCCGACGCCGAGTGACGGTCTCGTGCTGCGTTCGATCGAGCGCAGTAGCGTGCCACCGGGGCTCCGTACGGGCAGACCGGAGCGAGCGCACGATGGTCGCCATCAAACCGCGCTCGGCGGCGCTCAACGTCGGCTTCTTCAGGAGCCGCGAAAAGAGGGCGCCCTGGCTCCGAATCGAGCGGGTGTCTTGCTTGTCGATGAGCGTCGAGATCGGCGCTTGGCGCGGCCGCATCGACAGCACGCGCGTGTCGACCGCTGAGACCGCGAGAGCGGCCCCGGGGATCGGCTCGCCCTGCGACGTCAGCTCGGCGGTCACGCTGAAGGTCGCGCCAGGCTTGATGCGAGCGGGGGCCGACAGATCGAGCTGGAGCTTCGGCTGCTGAATGAACGCGGATGCGCGCGCGCTCAACGATCGAGCGCTGCCGTTGTCCCACCACCGGCGTCCGGCGAAGCGGACCTCAACGAGACCGTGGACGCCGTTGGGAGCTGTGATCGCTGCGTGAAGCTGTCCATCGGCGGTCGCAGTGACGGGAGCGCTTGCGACCGGAATGCCATCCTTGAGGAGCTGCGCGGACAATGCGCTACCGATGACGGGACGCTGCGGCGTAGGCCAGCGCACCCGCGCCTCGACGATCCCACCAGCCTCGACGACGGGGTCAGCGATGATGACCGCCTCTGCGACGTTTCGCGGCGCTCGGGTGGCGACCGAGAGGCTGCGGCTCTTGCGGATGCCGTCGTGTCCAATGGCGGTGACGACCGCACCGACCTTGAAGTCCTCGGTGGGTGCGTTCACCACCTGACGTGTGTGGCGTACGCCGACCTCGACACGGTCGGAGCCCGAGAGGGGGGGAAGGTGGCGGCGAGCAGCGGCGAGCACGCAGGTTGCCTCCTGTCGCTCAACCGTCGCAACGAAGCCGTCTCCAACGCCGAATGGGCGCCTCGTGACGGCGCTGCGGTCATGGCGTGTCGTGTGCGTGAGCACGATGTCGTAGCGCCGGTCTTCCGATGCGCAGGCGGCGGTGGCGTCTGCGAACGCGGCAACCGACGCATCGATCGCTTCGGTTGTCGCTTCGTCGCGGCCAAAGATGGTCTTGGACGTCACAGTCGTGTGTGTCTCGTGCTTGGGACTCGATACCGACGCGGGCACCTCAAAGGCCAGCTCGGCAACGCCGTTGCTCTGCAGGTGTTGTGCAGGGCCTGCGACCCCGTCGATCACCAGGTGTGCCTCAACCTTGGCCGGCGCCGGCGAGCCGTCGCGCGTGGTGAGAGCGGACAGTCGCCACTCCCCGCCAGCAACGACCGAGGCACTCCAAGAGTTGACCGCGAGGTCGAAGGGGCCCTCCGGAGGTGGCAGCGTGTCGCTGGCGGATGCCCGCCGGCCTGCAGGGTCGGCGACGGTCACCTTGACCGCTGTGGCAGATCTGGGGAGCTCGAGCTGAGCTCGTCCGCTGCTGTCCAAGGTACCGCGGACCTTTGTGCCGCCGGCTTCAGCAACGACTTCTCCAGCAACGGGCTCGCCGTAAAAGTGACGCGCCAGCACGTGAGCAACGGGGGCACTCTCGGCCGCTCGCTTGAGCGCCACCGACACCTCGAAGGGAGGCGGCTCAAAGTGCCGAACATCGAGCGTGAGCTTCTTGCTCACGGAGCCGAGGCTGGCCTCGACGGTGTAGCTGCCTGCCCGCGCGCGCTCGTCGAGGCGAAAGGTGCCGCTGGCCCATCCGCCTGGGCCGGAGGTGTGCGAGCCCGCCTCAAGCAGCGTGTCGCCAGGGCCTTTGAGGGCCACACGAACCGAGCGGCCCTTGGACGGTCGCAGGTGGATGGCCTCCAAGACGGCGGCACGCCAATGCACGACCTGGCCGGGGGCGTAGAGGGCGCGGTCAGTGCGGAGGAAGAGATCCCGTCGCGTCCCGACCGAGAGCGGCTGGCGCACGATGCGCTCGTGTTGGCCGTAGCGCGCAGCGATCTCGAGCGTCACGGTCTTGAGATCCTCGTCGGGCAGGGCGACGTTGATCTGAAGCTCGCCATCCTGGTTGCTGGTGTTTCGCGCCAGCACGATGACGCGCTCTTCGCGAACCAGGCGGACCTCGACCTCCGCGCTGACCGGCCGCGAGTGTCCAAGCTTGGCCGACGTCGACGTCGCGACCATCAGGCTCAGCGGTGCACCGCTAGCGGCGCGTTCGTCGAGAGCGACTGTGACGTCTAAGAGCTCGCTCAGCGGTTGAAGCGGGGCACTCTCCGCGGGGCCTGTCGCCAGCGTTGGTGGCGAAACGCCGAGGCTCAAGAGGCCGATCATCAAAAGTGCGCACGTCTGCACCGCGCCTACACGCCGTCCCATCGCTACCGCTCCCAACCTGAGTGTGTCGCATTCATGCCGTCAGCATGACCGTCGGTGCTACGGCGCTTTCGGCGCGCATCGACCCGGCGAGAGAAGCTGACAGCAGGGCCCCGGGAATGTTCCCGCGGACGAGATTTTTCTCGGTTGAGTGGGCGAGGGGAGCGGTTTTACGAGGCTTTTGCGGTGTGCGGGTGCGGGCGAGGGCGTCTGGGTGTGGCGTGTGGCGAGCGTCCGGGTGTGGGCGAGGGCGTCCGGGGGTGGGCGCTTTGGGCGAGCGTGGGCCTGGGCGCGGGTGGGCGCTTCGGGCGCGGGTGGGCGCTTTGGGCGAGCGTGGGCCTGGGCGCGGGGCGCGGGTTTGGGCGCTTTGGAGGGTGTGGTGCTGGGCGCCGAGCAGGCGTTTGGGTGCGTGTGAGCGAGCGTGCGCGGGTGCGTGCTAGTCCCAAATCAAGCGCTGTTTTCGAGCGAGGCGAAGGCGATGTGCTTGCCAGCGGCGTCCGCTGGACGAAGGCGATGCGTGCATCGTCGAGCTTCAGGTGAGCGAAGCGAACGCACGGACGTCGCTGGCGAGGGCAT
>CALHXW010000379.1 GCA_938040325.1 uncultured bacterium
ACCTCAGCGGCACACCTCACTTCGTCCCAGAAACCGCATTTCCCGGCAACGCTGCTAGGTCCAGCGACATGCGCCTCGTTGTTGACAGACCCTGCACCGCCTCGTAACCCCCACGCCATGGCACGACGCTCCTCACCGAAAGCGACACGCGCGCGGGAGCTACGCCGCGGCACAGTGGTTGAGATGCACGGCATCCGCGCAACCGTGCTGGCACACGACGACGCCAACCGAGTGCGCTGTCGACCACCGCGGTCGCGCCAGACCCCCGTCGTGGGCGACGAGGTCGAGTTCCACGTCAACCGACACGGCGCCTTCATTGAGTCGATCGAGGCGCGCACCCGGACCTTCACCCGACCGCATGACCGCAAGCCACTGCACATCGCCACGGACGTCGACCGCGTCCTGCTTGTCCAAGCGGTCCAGCCGGGCCCACGCCCTGCCCTCATCGACCGTGTCGCCCTCGCCCTCCACGACGAAGACATCCCGCTGACGCTGATCCTCAACAAGTGCGACCTAGACGGCGTGGACGTAGCCCTCGAGCAGCTGGAGGAGCACCGAGCCCTTGGGTACCCAATCATCACCGTCTCGGCGCGCGCTGAGACCAACCTTGAGGCGCTACGCCCACTCATCGCCAGCGGGAAGACGGTGATCGTCGGGCACTCGGGCGTCGGCAAGTCCACGCTGCTCAACGCGCTCGTCCCCGGTGCTGAGCTGGCAACGGGCGACGTCAACGAGCAGACCAACAAGGGCCGACACACGACGACCGTCTCAACCTGCCACGTCATCGACGCGTGGCCCGGTGGCGGGCTACTAATCGACACACCCGGCGTGCGGAGCTTCTCGCTTCACGGCCTCGCCGAGCGGGAGCTTGCCCGGCGTTTCGTCGGCCTGCATGAGTTTGCTGAGCGCTGTCGCTTCAACGACTGCCTCCACGACAGCGAGCCTGACTGCGCGGTCCGGTTCGCCGTCAACGCCGGTGAGCTGCGCCAAAGCCGGCTGTCGGCTTACCACGACTTGCTCGAGTCGCTGCGCGCAGGTGAGGGGTAACGCGCCGCTCGGGAGTCGTCCGAGGAGGGAAGACGACGAGCGACGCATTACCGGCCCGGTAGCTACAACCACCGACCGGACGAACGTGTTCCCGGATGAGCTCGATTTGGGACTAGGGACTAGGGACAGGCGGCGTTCGGCGCACCGGGGCTGCCGAGCTGGCCTGCGCCGTAAACCGCTGTGGCATCACACCACTCGGCCGCATCGTCATTGAGGGCTGCGTCGGTCGCGGCGGGGTCGAGCTGCTTGGCAGCACCGCTCGTGTCGGTCCAGCCCGCGCCGTAGACGACCTCGTCGATGATCGCCCCGTCGCACTCGACAACGACCTCATCGGCAACGTTGCCGAGGCCGAAGGCTTGCCCGTACGCGTAGTCGACGGCAACGCCGCCGTTGTCAGCGACAACCGTCGTCCGCCCCAAGACGACGATGCCAGCCGCAGGCACCACGAGCGCATCGTTGGGCGTTGTGATGACGTGGTAGTCACCATCGTTGTCGCGCAGCGCACAGCCAGCGATGTTGCGCGGCACGGGTGACACGCTTGTGAGCTCGATCCACTCGCCGAAGAAGTCGCCGACCGCACCGGGTCGACTCATGATCTCCGAGATGACAAGCTCGCCAGGACCTGCGGTGGCTGCAGCGCCGCTACACGCCGGTGGCGTGAGCGCCCCGTCACAGATGCCGCCGAGTGCATCACACTGGACGACCGATGGGGGGTAGCTGCAGCTTGCCATGTCGAGGTTGACGCCAGCGACGGAGCAGACGCCAAGCGGCGGATAGACCGTGAGCTCATCGCCGTCACACGTCGGCGCAGGCGGTGTCGCGCACGGATTGGGGTTGCACGGGTTGGGCTCGGTCGCCGTGAGGTGGCCGGCGTTGCCGATCTGGTAGCCGTTTTCGGAGCCATCCTGACCTGGACTGGCCGTGGCAACATCGCAGTAGGTCCACGAGATGCCGCCGTCGGCGGAGAAACGGAACGCAAAGTCGTAGAGGCCAGCAACGGCAGGCGCTGTGAGCGTAGCGACGTAGCGGTCCCAGTCGGGATCGGTCGTGTCTACCCAGCTGGCGTCACCGGTCGCTGGCAGGTAGGTCCACGTGCTGGAGGCAGGCTGGGTAGCTGCCGGACCAAACCCCGCCTCGGCGACCAAGAAGGTGCCGGGGTCAAAGCCGGTCGTCACGTCGGTCACGCCTGCTTTCAGCACGTGGCCTGCGACGACAAAGCTCTGGTTGGTCAACACGCCCACGTCCTGCGGAGGCATGAGGCGGCAGCGGTCGATGGTGTCCGGGCACGCGTGATTCGGCTCGCCGGGGGTCCCGAAGTCGCCAGACACTGCGCCTGCGGGGAAACGCAGCTGCGAGCTACACCAGGACGCCCCGATGTCGTTGTCAGCGGCGGTGGTGAGCAGCGGATTGAGCTGGAGCGCACGGCCGTTGTCGTTGGGGAATGCCGCGGTGTTGAAAATGAGCTGGTCGACGATGACGTCCCCGCACTCAAGGTAGAGCGCGTCGGCGCCGTTGTTGAGGACCATGGAGGTTCCGTACGCCACGTCGACGGGTACGCCGCCGTTGACCGATGTGTCCTCGCTGCGACCGAAGACGATCTGCGCGCCGTCAAGCACCACGAGTGGCTGCAGGTCCGGGATAGTAAAGCTATCCGCACCGTTGTCGCGCAGGATGCAGCCACGTAGATCAATTGCGGCGCCGGACACGTTGGTCATCTCGACATACTCACCCGATGTGTCCGCGACGGCGAGCGGGTTCTTCATGACTTCGCTGAACACGAGGTCACCCTCCACCGGTGGGACCGCCACGCCCACGCACATCGCGCCGGCGCAGGAACCGCCCGCAGCGATGCAGTTCGTTCGCTGCTCAGGGTAGTCGCATTGTGCGGTGTCGTTGACGACCGAGCACTCCCCCTCAGGGCTGAAGTCGACCAGCTCGTTGCCATCGCAGAAAACGGCCGGCGGACTCGCACACGGGTTCGGCAGGCACGGACTGTCCTCCACCAGCAATGACCCGAGGTCTTCGAGCGCGTACTCGCCATCGAAGCCGCGTGTGTCGCAGTAGACGAAGCTGTCGCCGGAGTCGAACGAGAACCGGAACGTGACGGAGTACGCGCCGATCGGGAGAACCGGCACCGTGGCTTCGTACTGGTCAAAACCGGGTCCGCTGATGGCGTCGTCCCAGCCCGGCGTGCCCACCGCTGGAGCCCACGTCCAGCCAGCCGCTTGGCTCGGGTCGGACCCCACCGGGCCCCAGCCTACCTCGGCGACCAGGAAGTAGATGGTGTCGACACCGCTGCTGTACGTCGTCTCGCCCGCGTCTCGGATGAGCGCGCGGAAGCGCGCGGCCTCGTCCTCAGAGATGACCTCGGTGTCCGGCCACACGATCTCACAGAAATCGAGCGTCGTGTCCCGAGCCGGGCAGTCGATGTTTGCTGCACCGGGCGTGCCGCGGTCGCCGGCTCCAAACGTCGTGACCTGCTCGCACCAGTTGGCCACGTCGTCGTTTTCGGCGACGAGCTGCGGTGCTCCCAAGGTGAACCCGATAGCCACGCCGGACTGAATGACCCAGTCGGCCGCGTCGTAGTCGACCCGGTCGATCTCGACGCCGTCGCACTCCAGCACGACGGAGCCGACATTGTTGGCGTAGAGCACATCCGACACGGCCAGATCGACCACCGCGCCGCCGTTGACGTTGCTGTCAACGCTGCGCCCAATCACAAAGTACGCGCCTGGCGGCACCTGCGTGATGCCAACGCCGTCCTCGAACTTGGCGATGCGGCCGTCACCGTCGACCAGCTGGCAGCCCAACACGTCCAGCTTCACAGCCCGGCGGTTGCGCACCTCGATCCACTCGCCGAGTGCGTCACTGACGGCGCCTGGATCGATGAGCAGCTCGGTAATCAGGAGGTCACCCGGCTCCGGGGTGGCTACAGGCGGTGGTGTCGTGTCGATGAGGGGCGTGGTGTCAGGTGGGGTCGTGTCGATGAGTGTGCTGTCGGTCATGACCGTGTCGACGGCATCGACAAGCATCGTGTCGGGGTCGACGGTGTCATCGCGACCATCCGGCTCGCCGGTTGTGTCGTCCATCACGTCGGCGCTGCTGGTGTCGTCCATGACGTCCGGCTCTGCCGAGTCGTCCTCGCCGGTATCAGCCGTGTCGGTGGTGTCGCCGCCAACGTCGCTGCCGTCGCCGCAGCCGATCAGACCACCTGCACCGATCGACAGGACGAGCGCGAGTAGACACGCAACGCCACGGCGCGACCGGAGTGGTCGCGGACGACCGGCTGGCGCGTCATCACAGCGAAGTCGCGCCTCTGCCGACGTCAGTTCTTCCGAAATCTCATACACATTTATCATCAGCGTCCCCCGAGGACCGTCCTCCACGTCTACTCTGCGACACCCAGCTAATCAAGGCGCCGAGCCAAGTCGGACCACCAGAGAGGACGGGCCCGTCCCAAACAAAAGGGCGCCCAATCGGGCGCCCTCTATCAGACTGTGCGGCTCAGAGCGCGCCTCAGGCGACGCGTCGACGCCCAAGACCGAGCATGAGCCCGACCGCGATCAACATGAACGGCGCCATCGGTCCGCCACCGCCCTGGCAACCACTGTCGGACTTGCTGCCCCCCGTGCCAGTGCCCGTGTTGGGATCGGTTGGGTTGGTCGGGTTGGTTGGATCCGTCGGGTTGGTGGGGTCCGTCGGGTTGCTGCAGTTTTCGTCCGTCTGTCCGTTGCAGTTGTTGTCGATGCCGTCGCCGCAAACCTCCGCGGCGCCGGGGCTCACCGCGTTGTTGGTGTCCTGGCAGTCGGTGTCAGAGCAGTAGCCGTCCCCGTCGGCGTCGGTGCAGCCCGAGCATCCCTCGTCGATGGCGTTGTTGCAGTTGTTGTCGACGCCGTCACCGCAGCGCTCCGCGGCACCCGGGTAGGTCGTCGGGTCAGCGTCGTTGCAGTCGTCGGCTGTGCAGGTGCCGTCGTTGTCGGCGTCCGGGCAGCCGCCGCTCACACAGGCGCCGATGTTGTCGACGCCTGTGAAGATCGGTGCCTGGCACTCTTCGCCAACGGCGCAGTGCTGAGGCCCGGTACAGAAGCTCGCGCACGTTCCCTCAAGGCAAAGGAAGCCATCGGCGCACTGAAGGTCGGCCGCGTTGACGTCGCAAGGGCTGCCCGGAGCGCCGCTCGCCGTCGGGAAGCAGTCGGTTCCGCCAATCGCTGGGTAGCAGGCCTCACCGGCCGGACACTGCCCGCCGGTGATCGCGCAGTTGGATGCGGGGAAGCAAACAGCCAGCTCGCCCGAGCAGGCCGACGTAGCACAGGACGCGAAGTCGGCGTCTGGAACGTTGCCGCACTGGGCGTTGAAGCAGTCGTACATGTCGAAGAGCTGGTCTTGAGCGACGGCGGTCCCGCTCTCGATGCAGGCCGTGCTGCAGGCTTGGTCGCCGCTCGGGCAGTTGCCGCGGCACGTCTCGATGTCCTCGCACGAAGCCGAGCCGGTCACCGGCGGCAGGCACGTGTTGATCTGGGTCTCGCAGTTGTCGAACGCGCACTGAGAGAACTGGTCATCGGGGACGTTGCTGCAGAACTGCGTGAAGCAGCCCTGCATGGCGTCGAACTGGCCTTGAGCTTGCGTCGTGCCTTGCTCGTAGCAGTTCGAGCCGCAGGTGTTGTCGCCCGCAGGACAGCCGATGATGCAGTCGTAGACCTGGTCACACAGAAGCGCACCGCTGCCAACCGGGAAGCACGCCGACACCTGAGCCGAGCAGTTCTGGCTGACGCAAGATTGGTACTGAGCGTCGGACACGTTCGCGCAGAAGGTGTCGATGCACTGCAGCATCGTGTCCATCGTCGCTTGGCCTTGAGCCGTGCCCTGGGAGTAGCACCCGGCCGAGCAGTTCGCGTCGTTGCCACAGCCAACGAGGCAGTTGTAGAGGTCCTCGCACCCCAGGGTCGCGCAGGCATTGTTGTCGCACTGACCGTTGGGCATGCACGCCTGGCTGCAGAAGCAGATGCCAGGGTTTTGCTGGCAGCTCGGCAAGGGCTGGTTGGTCACGGACGACACCCACTGGGCATAGGCGTCGACGCGGGTCGTGATGCCATCGCGCTTGCAGGGGTCGGCGTTGCAGTTGGGGTCAAACTGCGGATTGCACTGAGCGATGGCCGAGTTCACGCCGACGATGACGGTCTGCCCATTGAGGGTTAGGAACGCCGGCCCGCCAGAGTCGCCAAAGCAGGTGCCCGAGCCGCCCCAGTTGCTGATGTAGATGGTGTCGTAGACCCACGAGATATCAACCGAGGTGCTGCGCTTGACGCCGCTGTTTTGGCCGTCGTTAAAGCCCGTGTCGGCGCCGAAGCCGACGTAGAACGCCGAGGCGCCGACCTGGTTGGCGAGAAAGCTCGTGTTGATCGGATAGGTCGGCACGCCGGTGACCGGCTGCGCCAAGTGCATCAGGGCGATGTCGTTGTCGAGCGTCTGGTCGTTGTATTGCGGGTGAATGAAGAACGCGTCGGCCTGGTGGAGGGTGCCGTTGGCGGGACCACCCGTGAAGCTCGGCTGAGCGTCCGTTCCGACCATGAAGCTCACGAGCTGTGGCGTGACCTGGTTGCCTTGGCCGTCGTCTTGGAGGCAGTGGCCCGCGGTGAGGACCCACTGCGGGCTGATGAGCGCACCGGTGCAGAATGAGCCCTGGTAGCCCCAGCCGGGGACGAAGGTCGTCAGCGCGCCGACACCTTGCCAGCCGCTCTCAAGCTGGCCGTTGACGATCGGTGAAGACTCGACCGAGAGCTCGGACTCCAGCGTGTCTGTGGTGTCGGAGCAGCCCGCTGCGGTCAGCGAAGTGGCGAGCAGTGTCACGACTGCCATCCTGGCGGTCAGCTTCAATCGACGAACGAGCATGGGCCTACCTTTTCGGGATAAACGCCGGTCAACGTCCGGCGGCGAGACGGTACCAACGCGTGGCCAGCGAACCAAGCCTCAACGGCTGGGTTCGTACCCACGAACCCCATGCCTGCTGCCACGATGGCGGTCGCAGGGAGGATCACCTGCGAGCCCGAGAGGTTACGGTCATGGCGGCGTGTTGCCGTGCGCGCGCTGCTCGCCAGCGGATCACCGCACGTGCCCCAACGGGGGCCTGCAGGAGGCGTCGATTCATCAATGACTGCCTGACGATCGCGCGGCAAGGTCGCGGCCGTGATGGCTGACGGGGAGCTTGAGGGTCCGACTGCGTCAGCCTGCGTTGTCGCTCGCGATGTCGTCGAGGACCGACTCCTCGACGCCAGGCGCCTTCATCCAGTAGCGGCCCTCCTCGCGACTGACGACCCAACCGGCAGGCAGCGCGCTCGCGGTGATAAAGCCCGGCGCGTGACCGATCGCGTCGATGAGCGGCTGGACCCGAAGGGTGGTCGCATCGTGGACGTGATCCGGATCCATACACCCAAAGCGCCAACCCGAGTCCAACGGCGACTGCGGCGGCTCGCGGTAGCCAAAGAAGGCATCGCGAGCCTCACTCACCAGACGCTCGCAGACGCCGGCGGCATCGTACGCATTCGGTGGTGCACTGCGGCCGTCGACCCCCCACCGCGCACAGAGTTCGCGCTGGGCGACGTGGAGCTGCAGCGCTCTCACGCTGCCTGGCGTCCAGTCTGTCGGGCCGCTCGCAGAGAGCGTCTCCGCTTCGATCACGATCTTTGGAGCAGGCGTCTTCATGCGATCGTCAAACGCCGCCTTGAGGTAGCCGGTGCCGAGACCGTCGCGCAGCAGGCGCCAGGTCTCAGCGTCAGCCAGCTCCGCGTCTCCAAAGCCGAGCAACCAGTACCCGAAGGGCAGCGGACGATCCCAGACGATGCGCTCGCCTTCGGCCATCAGATAGCGCGCCAATAGCGTGAGCACGTCGTAGACCGCCTCAACAGGCGTCTGCAGGCTTGCGGACACGACCAGGTCTGGCAGCCCGAGCTGGTAGCCGCCCAAGAGCCGCCCCCAGACGCGGTCGCCGAGCACCACGTGGCGAGCGCCGAACGCCGTCTCCGCCGTGACAGGCGCCCGGAGTCGCGCAATGAGGCGATCGGCCCGACCGGCGAAGCCTGTGAAACGGCTAAGGCACGGGGTTTCTGGCGGACATCCGGTCAGTACGTCGGCAATCACCTGCCGCGCGTGCGAGAGCCGCTCAGGCCCCCAGCTCGGCCAACATGCGGTCAGACCAAGCTCGCCGTCGGCCTCGACGCGGACTCGGAGCGCAGGGTTGACACCAACGGCGGCGACGAGCGCGGCACGGTCATCGGCGTGAAGCCCTGAGACGGTGTAGGAGAGCTGGATCATGGCGGCGAGGTTCGTCGATCTGGCCGGGTGCGACAAGGACCGTCTGGAGCTTCACAGCGCCATCCGCGCCGCGACCGGTTGCACGCCTCTTTGACCGCCCGCTTAGGCGCGTGTACTTTGGGGGAGGTCGGTCCAAGTAGATGTCAGGAGGACTCGTGGGCAACACGCTAACCTCGCGGCAAGCGCACACATCCGACAACCAAGGGCGCGACTACGAAACCGAAGAAGGTTTTGTCGGCCCCGTCGATCCGGCACGAATGGAAACGTACGACGAGTCCACCCAGCGCCTCGATCCGAACGGACTCGACTCTCAGTCCCACTGGGCTCAGAACGCCCTGAACCTCGTCAACGAGCGGCACTGCTTCATGGACGAGCACATCGCTGTCGATGGCGCTCCTGGCCGCGGGACCCGCGCCGCCGTGCGCAAGTTCCAGGAGGTCGCCCACACGGTCGTGCCTGGCCTCGCGAAGCTCCGAGTCAACGGCATCATTGATGCCTTCACGGTCGATGCGCTCGAGCGCGCGCTCGGCATCCCCGCGCCGCCATCGGTGCTCAGCCCGCGCCAAGCGAAGCACGCCGTCGGTCAGAACAACGCGAGCGCCGTCGCCACCGATGCGCTGCCGCAGTTTCAGAGCGCGCGTCGCGTGCCGGCCGCCCATCAGTCCAGTGACGGCACCTACAACCTGCCGCTCGTGCAGCACGTAGCAGCCCTCCAACAGGACGTCGGCCAGCATGCCAAGGGCGTCGGCACCCTGCCAAAGATCGACGGCGTCTGGTCCAAGTCGCTGCTGAACCTCTTCGGCTCGATGTACGACCAGCAAGCGTCTGAGGGGCAAACCAACACGACCGCGCTGTGGCCGCGAGCAGGCGCCTCGATGGAGGAGCAGTACGAGCACTTCTCACGCATCAGCGAGGCCTTTGGGCACACCGTGACCGAAGGCCAGCCGACGATCATCGCGCTCCGTGGCGTGATGAACTACGCCAACGAGACCCACACGTCCAAGCACCTCAAAGCCTACGACGACAGCTTCATCCTCTTGGTCAAGACTGCCGAAGGCGTGCATGTCGACGTGTTCTCAGGCGCGACCCATGCCTACCAGGCAGCATCCCGAGCCTCACCCAACGCTGACGGAAAGGGCCAGTCCGACGTTGGCAGCGTGCGGACCAACGACGGCAGCAAGATGTACACGATCAACGCCCGTGGGACCTTCAAGGGCCGCGAGTCCATGCACATCACGGCCGACCCGAAAGAGTGGCTGGGCAAAGAAGGCGACGCCAAAGCCAAAGACATCAGCTGGAACCGCGGCTTTGTGCCCGTCGACCGCGACACGAACCAAGATCGCGACATGAGCGACGCAGAGAAGACCGCTTCTGCGACCCGACGCACCAAAGAACGTGACGGCCAAAACCAGCACCGCCAGGTCGTCAACGGCATGGGCGACTACGGCAACGGGGTCTACTTCCACTCGGGCTACACCGTCACGAAGAAAGACGGCACCAACCAGAAGTACAGCTCCATCGCCTGCCAGACAGCGCGACTCGAAGATGTTCAGCGACTGAGGCAGGCGTCGAGCGGCGACTCGGGCGTGAAGTACCTGCTGGTCGACGCTGCGGAGGCGGCGGCTCGCCTCAACGGGTGATTTGGCTCTCGGCCGACCCGGCACCTAACGCTTGAGACCTGACGACGGCGGCTTGCACGCGCTGCCCACCCGCTGCAACACTCTTCGGTGTGACCCATGCCTTCAAACGCACTGCACGACGTTGCTCGGCGACGCGCCACCTCGCGTCCGTGGTGCTGGTCCTCGCGATCACAGCGTGTGGAGACAGCATCGCTGACGTCGATGACACGCCGCGTCTGTGCAGCTACTTGGGCGTGAGCTACCCCCACGCAGCGGAGTTTGGCGACGCGTATGGCTGCTACACCTGCCGCTGCGACGATGGCGTCGTTGTCTGCCCCGACGAACCATGCCTCGCCTGCACGGTCGATGGTGAAGCCCGCTTTCCCAACGAGTCATGGATCGTCGACGACGAGGCCGGAGGATGCGAACGCTGTCGGTGCCAGCCAGACGGCGTGGTGGCGTGTGAGCCTTCGAGCTGCGGGGGCGTTGGCGCTCGCTGTGTCGACAGCGACGGCAACGACCACGCTGTTGGGAGCGAGTGGACGTTGCTCGACGGCTGCACTTCTTGCGTCTGCGAACCAGGCGCCGTCGCAGCGTGTGACAGCGAGCCATGCGGCACCACCACATGCCCAACAGCCGCTGGCCCAGTGGATGTGGGCACCGTCGTTCCTCATCCCGATGGCTGCGATGCCGTGTGTGTTTGTGCCACAACCGGACAGCTCGACTGCGACCCGTGCGCCGACTAGCCCCAAAACAAGCGCTCTTTCCGGCTGCGACTTTGGCGATGCCCTCGCCAGCGACGTCCGTGCGTTCGCTTCGCTCACCTGAAGCTCGACGATGCACGCATCGCCTTCGTCCAGCGGACGCCGCTGGCAAGCACATCGCCTTCGCCTCGCTCGAAAACAGCGCTTGATTTGGGACTAGTCCTAAAACAAGCGCATAAGAGTCAGTCGCTTCCGCAGTTTTCGTGTGTGGAGCCGAGACCGTTCTTCGACGTTCCAGCATCGCCGGTTTCGTTGCTTAAGGTGAGGTGTTCGTTGGCGCGTCCACGGGTTGCGACAGGGTTGCGGGGCCGGCTCCGTCCAGGGCGACTTGCCGAGGCGGAGCGCCGATTCACAGCGCGTCGAGTAGGCGGAAGAGGATGGGGAGGCGCGGGCGCCACGCTAGGAAGCGCACGATGCGTGTACGTGCACTTGTGAGCACTTGTGCGGGAATGGCGATCATGTCGCTACAGAAGGTGCGGAAGTCCATTCGCAGGACGTCCCGACGGTTCGCTTCATGCTTTTTGCGCCATCGCGGGTGGATGGTGAGCGACAAGGCGGTCCAGGCCTTGAGCGTCCAGGCCAGACTGGCCATGACCATGTATGCCCAGTTGGCGACCATCGTATTGACCGGCGCGTGGAGTGCGCGGACCCCGCTCTTGAGCTGGGCGATCAGATTTTCCTGGTCGCAGCGCTGATTTGCCTCACGGACGACGTCGCTAGCTGCGAGGTCACGATCGTTGGTGATGTAGAGGAAGTAGCGAACATCATCGATGAGAGCCTGCTCGCCGCGTTCGACCGTCAGGTTCTTGCGCAGAACCACCATTCGGTAGGCGCGCTCGCACGCCATGGGCTGGTAGTCGAACTCCGCGACGTCCTCGGACTGCAGTCGGATGTTTTTGTAGCCCTTTTCGCGCACGATCTGTTGTTTGACTTGGGCTTGCTTGGCACGCTCGACACCATCGAACGCAGCTTTGGCAGCACGGATGAGCTGGCTGAATTCGCTGTCAGGCAAGGACTCTGCAGTCGATTTGATGTCTCGACGGAGGCGGAAACCGAAGACGAAGCGGACGCCGTCAGCGTCCCACCTGTCGAGCTCGGTGGTTTGCGAGAACTCGTTGTCGCCGCGTAACAGAACGTCTTCGAAACCGGCTTCGCGACACAGCGCAATGGCTTTGTCGAGGTAGGCCGCAGCCCCCTCGGATGCACGTCGGTTGCCGCTTCGATTGACGATGAAGAGGGGCTCGGCCGTGTTGGCCAGCGAGACGATGAGGGGCTTGTAGCCCCAGGTGCCGTTGTAGGCGAGGCCCATGCCCTGCTTGCAGTTGCCGGTGGTCGCAACGATGCTGCCATCCAGATCGATTCGCGCAGTGTCTTGCGTGAACTCCGGCTCTTGGCGCGACCAAATCCGGAGTCTCGTTACGTTGATGGCGTCCATCAGCGACTTGACGTCTTCGGCCGCGAAGCGCCGGCAGAAGTCACCTGCGGTCGTCGGCGCTGGGATGGTGCTGACGCCCAGGGCATCGAGAAAGCTCTCATCGTGTCGTCGGAGCTCCAGGTCGTCCAACACGCGACCGCCACAGAGCGCGTTGTAGGCGATGTTCAACACGTGGTCGGACTCGTGGTATGGCTTGTGAACTTTCAGCAGCTTCAGCCGCGAATCGATCTCATTGGCGAGGCCGCTGCGGACTACCAGCTGGTGGACAACAGGCAACCCTCCATGGTTCGTCGCACGTGCACGGTCAGCCACCTCGAAACGTGTGCTACCACGGCCGAAGGTGGCGCACTTGGTCGGCTTGCGGACGCGACCTCCGCCGACCCGACGACGAATTCGGCGCTTTCGCTTTTCCAACTGTCGGCGTACGCTCTTTTTCACCTGAAAGTCCCCTGCTGTCATTGGCGTGCTTGCAAGGCTCTTCAATGATATCAGGGCTTTCGGGTTCCTACACCCTCAGCTGCGCTTGTTTTAGGACTAGCGCTCAGCGCCGCTTGCGCTTCTTCGTCAAGATCCGCCACGCCGGGCCGAGGGTCTTCCAGCGACCATCGGAAACCCAGAAGAGGTGGAACTTCGAGCCTGAGTCTTTGCCGGGCTCGGTGACCTCGACCTCGTAGAACGCGAGGTCCTTGCGCAGATAGCGCTCAGCGATTCGGCGTGTGCCCCCGGGGAACTCAGCGAAGACGACCGAGTCCCGGGCGTTTTGGATAATCTCCTCGACCGTGGCGCGGTAGGCCCGAATCTCGCTCCGCGCTTTGTCTGGGGCAAAGCTCGCGACCAGCGCGGCGTCTGAGACCGACATGAGGTTGGTCAGACCGCCGTGGAGCTTGGAGATGGCATCCTCCTCGGCGCTTTTTTTGAAGGCGCTGCGGATGTCGCTTGTGCTCGGCATCAGCGCCTTGATGTAGTCGGCGGCCTTGTCGGTGTTGCCGGTCCGGGCCGCACGTACGATGTGGCCGAAGTAGCGCTCGAGGCTCGCGGTCGTGTCCTCGGCCTTGAAGTCGGCGGCGGTCGGTTTGCTGCAGCCTACGGCGAGCAACGCCAGCGCGGTGAGACCGACGATGCGGGCCCACGAACGGTTGCATGGTTGATGCGCGGCTCTACGACTCACGAACGCCTCCGCCTTGTCGAGTTTCGTACCCGATCGGTGCGCTGCATTTCTGCGGCGGCTCGCTGGCTTGTCAACAAACCCCTGCGATGCTCGGAAAGCCTGCGGCTTGTTGACGGGTTGGTCATGGGCAGTAGAACCGAACCCGACGGATTGCCGACGAGGACGAGGGTGGCCGCAGTGAGAGAGACAGGGTTGACGTTCATCGCACTCCTGCTCCTGTTTGGAGGAGGCTGCGGCACGTCGTGCAAGGAGATACGTGGCCTGCGGGCCGACTTCGACAACCGCACAGCCGGCAAGGCGTCACCTCATGCTGCTGTCGGTGTGCCGTGGGACTTGGCGAACTCACTCGTCGCACGGCAGCTTGGACAGCAAGAGCCCGTCACCACCAAGATTCCAGGGCTCAGCCAGCTGGGCGTGTCGCTGTCGGCGAGCTTCACACTTCGCTCTGTGCGGCTGGTCGAGGAAGACGATGGCTGGATCGGGATGATCGCGGCCGTCGACACGGCCGTCGATGGCGCCGACGTTGGCAGCTTGGATGTGACCGCTCGCGTGGCTCCACGGCTCGATCAGGCGACCAACAAGCTCCTGATTCCGCTGCGAGCGGGCGACCTGCGGTCGGTCCGTCCGAAGGTGAACTCCGCGCAGAAGAAGCGGCTTCATGACCTGGCGATCAGGAAGCTCCCCGTGGCGGCTCGGCCGTTCGCGACCCGCCTGCTCGACGGCGCGCTCGATGGCGCATCGGATTGGCTGGCCGAGGCGGGCTGGGAGAGCATCCGCTCAAGGGTGCTGCAGCCGCTCGGCAAGCTTCGAACGTTCGCGATCCCGCTGCCCGACCTGCCGCTCCGTCAGGCCAACGTGCGCTCGCTCTCGACCGGCCTCCTCGTCGAGCTCGACACCACCTTGCCGGTGCGAGGGGCGTTGCCCGCGGTATCGTCGATGGGTGGTGAGGGCGTCAGCGTTTGGGTCGCGCCGAGCACGGCAGCCGAGCTCGTCAACGTCGCCATGGACCGGGGCGAGGTGCCCTCTCGCTATCGCCGCAGCGGCAAGCCCGATCCCAACGGAGAGTTCGAGGCGCGGGTTGCCTGGCAGCGCGGTGACCGACCGATGCGAGCGCATCTCTGGAAGGTCGGGCCTCAAGCGAACGGGGAGTGCATCTACAGCGTCATCGCAGGTGACATCGACGCACGCCTCGAGGGCGACGCGATCAACGTCCGGGTTGACGACGGTGTCATCGCCCGGGTTCGAGGCCCCGCGCTGCTCGAGGCAGGCGCTTGGCTGGCCCGTCTGTGGACCGACACGCTCGCCACCAGCATGAAGGTGAGCCGAGCCGCGGTCTTCCGCCTTGGCGCCGTCACTTACCGGGCGCGGGTATCGACCGTCGATGTTGGCGACGCTGCAATCCATGCGGTCCTCGCCCTGGAGTCCCCATGAGCCGCCAGAAGCCGCAGCGCCGTCGGGTGGGTGTGCCAAAGCTCGCGCTGGCAGCTCTGGTGTGCCTGTCGCTGATCGGAGCGAGTGTCGGAGGGTGCCGCGGCGGCTTGTCTGGCCCGACCCTTCGGAAGCTGATTCCGAACGTCAAGCTCGCCAACTTCGACATCACCGATATCGACTTCAACAAGGTCGAGGTCCACTTCGTCTTCGACATCGTTGAGCCGCCTGCAGACTTCACGCTCGAGGACATTCGCTACGCGCTCGACTTCGAGGGCAAGCAGGTTCTCGACATGCGAAAGGTGCGCGGCGAGGCCTACGCCCTTCCCGGCGGCGCGGTCCGCCTGCCGGTGAACCTCAACTACGCCGAGATCGCCAACATCGTGGAGTCCGCGAAGGGCCAAGACGATGTGGGGTACACGCTGCGCGGGGACTTCGCGTTCGACACGAAAGACGGAACGGTCCGCGTGCCCTTTCAAGAGAAGGGCCGGTTTCCGATCGTGAGGGCGCCCGAGGTTGCATTCAAGGCGGTCCGTGTCGGCGATACCGAGGTGGATGCCGGCACGGTGGCTGTCTTCGTCGATCTTGATGTGAGCTATCCTGATGGTGGCAAGCCGATCACGGTCACAGAGATGACGTACGCCTGCGCGCTTGGAGGCGCCGAGGTCGCGAAAGGGCGGGTCAAGGCCGCTCCCAGCATTCCAGGTGGCGGCAGCGCGACGGTCACACTGCCTTTGGTGGTCAAGCTAACCGAGCTTGGCAAGGCCGTGTTCGACGGCCTCGTCAACAGCAAGGCGATCGACGTGGCCGTCAAGGCGAGCGCCCAGGTGACGACACCGTGGGGCCCGATCGGGCTTGAGATCGACAAAGACGGTCAGGTCAACGTCGCCTCGCCGTGAGCGACCTTAGAGACCGCGCGCTCTCCCGAGCCGGACGCGCGAGGTCAGGTGCAATACTGCACTGCAGCATCGCTGCTCATCCATCGCTCAAAAACAGGTCAAAAAGAACGGCGCCCCCTGGAAGCGTCAGCCACACCGCTTCCAGGGGGCGCCACCCAGTCACGAGGACTGGGCAACTTGTTGAGTGAGTCATGTCTACAGTACGTGATTTTTCGTGTCCAGCTCGGAATGCTCGTTTTTTCGCCGCTCGTTACCGGATATTCATCAACCCCTTGAGCAAGTCGACAGCAACGGCAATCTCGAACGTCAGCATGGTCCCGTCGCTGCTGGCGTTGGCGGTGAAGGCCTCGGCAGCAGGGAGCGCGGCAATCGCGCCCTTTTTCGTGTCCAGGCGTGGCATAAAGTCGAGTGCTTGGAGTGCCTTACCGATTCGTAGGCTGAGCCCTCCGAAGCTCTCTTTGGTCGCCCGTGTGAGGTTTGGGTCGCCTCCCAGTGACGCGCCGCTCGCCTGTCTCTTCGCAAGTGCGAACGCCCGCGGACCCAGCCCGAAGCTCATGTGCTTTGGACCGTAGCCAATGGCGATCTCCAGTCGCTTGCCGACAACACGCTTGAGCAGCTTGTCGAGGTCCGGATCGCGTGCGTTGAGTCGAAGCTTCGACCAGTCGAAGTCGATGCCGATGCCCTGTAGGTCAACCGCCCCGTCGCGCTTGTCGACGAGCTCAACAGCGAGTCCGAGCGGCTTGAGGAGCGGCTTGACCATCTCCAGGACTTTCGCGGGGCTGTCGATCTTTGCGGCTGCGTTTGCGTCGCCACCCATCGATTTCGCACCTTCAGCAACCACCTTACGGAACAGGACGTTGAGCATGTTCGTGAGGGCACGTCTTGCGACTGCTGGCTCCGACTTGAGGTTCGTCACCGCAGTGACCGCAAAGGGAAACGCCGCGTCTTCACCGATCGCAAACGCGCTGTCGGACTCGACCGCTTCGCTGAGGGCAACGACATGCTTGGCGAGCTCGGCTGCTTCGGCCTTGCTGAACGTGAGCTGTTGTCCGCGAGTCGACGCGTAGATCTGCGCTGCAAGCTCGGCCTCGTTGGCCTTCCACAGGTCGATGCGGGACGCGACCGCGAACCACGCGTCGGGCGACACGCCCTCTACGTTCGACGGACGGGCATCCTTGAGTGAGGCGATCACCTCTGCGGTCGTGCTGCCTGGCTCTCCCGAGACCGCCAGCCCGACTCGCGCGTGGGAACCCGCGGGGTCGACGACAACCGACACGCGCTTGGCGTCGCTGATCAGGTCGAACACGCCGCTGACCATGGAGCGCATCGTCGCGGCTTGGCCGGGATCCGCCGCTCGACCCGCGAGGTTCTCGCCCACCGCGCCCAGCAGCCCCTGCGCGGCCTTGAGGTCTTCTGCGAAGATACGCCGCAGGTTGGTGTTGTCGATCTCGACGGCGAGCGGCTGAGTGGGCTTCCACGCGGCGATTGGGCCAGCGAGGTAGTCCTTGAGCAGCCCGAAGAGATCGGCGTGACTCGTGAACACGATGTTGCTTCCGAGCTCGTCCACAAAGACCTTACGGTTGGCCGTGAACGTGACGGTCCCCGCGTGACCGTCCGCCGGGGCGAAGCGTCCTTCAAACGCAGCGGCGACCGCCTTGGCGCCGCCGCGTCCCGTGAGGACCAGTGCGAACCCGTCGGTCCAGCGCTTCATGTCCGGGACGACGAGCTTCGCCGGGCCAGCGAGGTCGACCCAGTCCATGTTCTTCGCGCTTAGCTCGCCGCCCAGCACGGAGGCGAGCAAGGCCTTGCTATCGGCCGGCACATCATTGACTTCGAACCGGCGCGCCAGGGCAAAGAAGGCGTCAACAGCGGCGTCCGGACTCGGTGTACCGATGACGGTGGCAACTGCCGGGTCGAACCCGGTAAGCGTCATGTGGCGAAGCGGCCCCGAGGGTGTGGTGCGCGCCTTGAGTGGCGCGATCGCTCGCTTAGCCGCCTGCTTTGCAGCAGGCACGACCTTGGCGCTGATCTGCTTGGCGGCCGGCGGGGCCTTCGTGGCCTTGTCATTGGACGGCTCCGCTGTGGCCGAGTGCTTCTCCGCAGTCGGCGCACCAGGCTTCGGATCGTCGCCCTTGCAGCCAGACACGGCGACCACGAGGAAGGCAGCTGTGGCCAGTCGCTTGATGAGCTGGAGGTTGGTGATGTTCATGGTTTCCTTGTGTCGCGGCAACGCCGGCCTCGGTGTCGGATCGCTGGCGCGGTTCGTTCACGCTTAGAACGGCACACCGAAGCCGATCGTTGCATGCAGCGGAAAGTTTAGCTCGCTGGTGAGCTCCGGGTCGGCCACGTAGCTGGTCATGCCGGCCGTCATGGTCGTGTACCAGCCGCGCGTGGGCGCCCAGCGAAAGCCCAGCGTGGTCTCGAGGCCGAACCAGAGGCCCGGCGCGGGTGCACTAAAGAGCTGACCGCAGCGCGGGTGACCTGCGCCGAAGTGCTTGCAGTCGACATCGGTCGTCATTCGGACGCTCGACAGCGATAGCGCAGCCGCCAGCCCCGCGCGGGCGAAGAAGCGGAACTTGCGTGAGCCGACCGCGAGGCCAGCACCTAGGGACGCGTGCGAGGTCACAAACACATCGAGCAAGTCGCCCTGCGGATCTCGCAGCGTCGCCTGCTGCAGAATCCGGCCGTAGAGGTGGAGGCCGGCTGTAGGCTCATGCGCGACCGTGATCTGGGCACCTGGGCTCTGGAGAATGTCGCGTGTACGGCGGTGGGTCAGCCACAGGCTGTGGGAGTAACTGAGGTCGACAAACCAGCGCTGACGCTTGCGCCGCCGTCCTTTGGAGCCGATGGCTGTCAGAGCGCACGTGTGCCAGACGCTCGCGGCACGATCGAGCGCGTCGGTGGCTTGCTTCTGGTCGGTCAGCCCGATGGTGAGCGGTGACCCAAAGCGCGTGTCGTCGGCGTCGTACGTGACAAGGCGAAGAAGTGGCTCTGTGACCGGCCCGTCGACGGCCGCAATCACCACGCTCTTGACCTTGAGGAGCTTGGCGAGCGCCGCAATTCGCTTGCGCGGGTAGGCGCGGGTGAGCTTGTCGCTCTGGGCGGCGACGTCGAGCAGCGCGGTCCGAAGAGCACGCTGCACGGCCACCGGGTAGTAGCCTGAGACCACCGTCATCGTCGGTTCCAACCGCCACATGTCGCGAAACGCGAGGTGGGCTTGTCCCGCCTGTTGCTGCTCCATGTACGCGAGACCGAGATAGAGCTTCGCCTTCGCCAGCTGCTTCGGCTCGACGATCTCGGCATGAACGCTGCGATAGAGCTCAACAGCCCGCTTGAGATGCCCGACAGCGGCCTTTGCCTTCAGCTCGTTGTAGCGCTCAATGCCCAGGCTGAGGCGGTCGTTTGCGAGATCGACGGCGCGGTTGAAGTCCGGCAGGCCACGAAGCCGCGCGCTTACTGCCTTGGCGTCGACCATCGTGAAGCGGTCGCGTCCCTGAAAGGTGTCCTCGATGGTTCGTTGCCATCGCTTCAAGAGGCCCAGCGACTCAGCAAGCTCGGCCTTTGTCGCAAAGAGCGTGTCGATCGACCGTCCGTAGTAGCCAACCGGGAGCACAGCGACCTGAGACGTGCGCCACGCCGTCGGGATCGCTTCGACGGGCTGCGCCTCTGCGGTTCCGGTCCCAGCGATCGCGACGATAAGCCAGGTGATTGCTGCCACGGCGGACCCTCGGGCGCGTCGTGCGACAGGCGCTCGCTCCCAGTGACCTATGGGCACACCTTCCTCGCGTCCGTGATGAACTCGTCCTGCTGAACGAACGTCACGTCGACAGAGGTCTGCGTCACGGTGTCTAGCAGTGTGCCCGTCAGTTGAGTCTCGTCGCCGGTCGAGTCGTCGAGGGCTAGCATCAGACCCAAGATCTCGCCGTCACAGTCGGTGATGGTGGCCACAAACGTCTGCGCGTCGAGGTTGGTGGATTTGTTATCGATGAAGCGGCAGCCACAGTCTGAGTCAGGCTGGATGCCGTCGCTCTCGAGGAAATAGACCACGCCCGTGAGCTCTGCGCCAAAGTGCCCGATGGCGAGCTCGACCTGGCCATCGATCCACCCAAGCTCAACGTCGTCGACCGAGATCCAAAGACCCTCGAACATGGTGCTGCGGTCTAAGCAGCCTGGCGCCGCACCGATCGTGATCACCATCAACGCGAAGACCATCCGCACGCGCGCCGCACGAGCGACTGCGCGCAGACAGCGACTCACGGTCGATAGCCCGCCGGGTCGCCGGTTCGCGGTCAGCTGCTTCAACTCGTGCCGCCATGTGCGTCGCTCGACGGCGGTTGAGAAATCTCCGCCGAGAGCCGTGTCTGCGTGGTGGTGGTTGCGCCATTCACCCCTCGTGGGTACCGCTTGAAGGCACGCGTGGCAATGGCCGCATTGGACCGTGGCCCTTGACAACGCGCGGGTCCGGCCTCCAACCTCGCTTGGCACCGCTGACGACCAGCGGGCAAGCGACGAGGCAGGCGCCCGCGGTGATCGGAGAGCACGCAGCAATCGCGGTGATGGGTCCTGGTTCGGGTCCCGCACTCGATCAGGCAACAGACGCAGCGGCTAGGCTGGCGGCGGGTCTCAGCGGCCAGGGCTTCGCCATCCTTGTCGACGGAAACAACGCGTGCTCGCGGGCTGCCGCGCAAGCCGCAACAGGGCAGGTCTTCGCGGCCCTCGTTGGCGACGACACGGCGCCCCCTGGTGATGGGGTGGAGGTCAGCCTCCACAAGAACCCGCTCGACGCCCTCGCGTACCTACTCGATGCCGCCGATGCCCTTGTGCTCTTGGCGGGCGATCTGCGAGCCACCGCGCTGCTTCTTGAGATCTGGAGCTATGGCGGCAGCCACGACGCGGCCTATCGCCAGTGCGTCCTTGTCGGCGACCAGTGGAAGCCGATCGTGGCGCACCTCGCCGACGACCTGCGCCTGGATCAAGCGACCCGGGCGATGGTGACGTTCGCATCGACGCCCGAGGAAGCGGTCGAGACGATTCGCTACTACGTGTCAGCGACGCCAGAGTAGGCGCTGCGCAAGGCAGGTCGGCACACGTCCGTGCCTGCCCCGCGCCGCGTGCGGCCTACTTCACCGTCACGACCGTCGATGCGCCGCGCCCAAACGTCTCCGGGTGGTACATCTCCTCAGCTTTCGGCGGCGGCACGATGAAGCGACCGGGGGTCGTTGCGCGAGCGTAGTACGTGTAGGTGTACACGCCGCCCCAGAGCATTGAGGTGAAGGCCTCAGCGCGCTCGTCGCGCAGGTTGGTGTGTTGGTACCACGGTCCCCACCACCAGCCGCGATAGCGGCCACTATGCGGGCTGCCGCCCTTGGGCCCCGGCTTGTGGATGGTCGCGGTCCCCTTGAGGGCTGGATTGAGTGACTCGAAGCCCGCTGGCATTGGGTCGACCAGCGCGACATGGTAGCGACGCTCGGGCGCAACCATCGTCACCTTCACGCGAACTTTCGCGCCCGCCTTCACGACCCAGCCACCTTGCGGATCGCGGGTAACATCTGCCGGGTCGTCGACACCTTCGTAGGTGCGCTCCACCGTGAAGCCGTGGTCGGAGGGCTCAAGCTTGAGGCTCTTAGGCGCGTAGCGCATGCCGAGACGGTAGTAGAGTCGTCCCTTGCCCGCCTTCTCGATGGTCAACTTCTGCGGAGCCATCGACTTGGCAAGGTGCGCCATCGGAATCGCGATGTGGTGCCGCTCGGTGGTGCGACCCTTGAACTTGTGCTCCCCAGCGAACCCGTCGCCCAGCCACACCCGAGCAGTGAAGTTCGGCACGGTCTTCTCAAACACATTGAAGTAGCGATCGAGGCCTAGGAGCACCCACGCGTTCTCTTGGGTGTTGCCCCACCGACCCTTGGTCCGATGCGCGAGGAGGCCGCGCACGAGCTTCGGAATGATGTCGCTCTTCGGGTTGTGGTCGCTCAGCCCCTCGAGCAGCAGGCCGTCGACCCGTCGACTCGAGTGCAGGATGAGGTGGTGGCCGTCGGCATAGTTGGTCACGAAGTGCGCAAGGCCCGCCGTCTCGGTCACCCGGTTGTTGAGGTGCTTGTGGATTCGCTTCACCGTGCCTGTCTTTTGGCCACGTGCGAACACCGGGTAGAGCCAGCCAACGACCTCCATGCCGGCCTTCTCCAAGCCACCGAGTCCATCGAGGACCTGCGCGGCCCGGCTGCTGTCGTTGTCGCCGAGCCGGTCTCGCGTGTAGAGCGCGTAGGACTCGATCGTCAGGCGGGTTCGCTCCGAGTAGTGACTGGGGAACCGGTTGCGAATCGACCTGAGGTAGCTGTGGGCGTTGGCGAGCATCCGCTCAGGGACCTTGAAGCCCTTGTCCTTGGCGCGGCCCAGCGCGTGGGCAACGTGGACCGTCAAGAAGGGCCACGACTCCATGCCGCGGCGCCAGAACCCCCAGCCGCCGTCGCCGTTCTGCATGCCGGCAAGCCTCTGCATGTCGCGGTCGACCGACGCAATCAGCTCCTCGGGTGCTGGTAGCCCCTCGGCTTCGAATGCCGTCAGAACGTCCTTGAGTGCCGCGATCGACACGACGCGCGACGCCACTTGCTCGGCGCACCCGAAGGGGTACTTCGCTAGATAGAGGACGGCGTCGGTCAGCGCTTGTAGCTGGGTCGATGACGTCGTGACGTCGAGCCCACCAAACTGGGTGACGACCTCACCCGGCGTCTGGACCGGCTGCACGGTGCCCTTGCCGTCGATCTCGCCGTAGGTCGCGAACGCTTCGGTTGTGGCGGGCGTCCAAACCGGCAACGAGACCTCCGCAGCATCCGACCATGCGCCTGACGACGCTCCCGCTTGGAATCGGGCGGTACCGGCCATCTCTGCCGACGTGGGGAAGAGCACTTCGACCCGGTCGTTGGCTGGCACCGTCACCGTGCGTCCACCCCCGGCGGTCAGGGTCGCGTTGGTTGCGCGCACCGCGACGTTGACGTCCATCGAGGCGTCCGTCTGGTTTTGAATGACCACGGGGAGATCGAAGCGGTCGCCGAAGTTCAAAAACCGCGGCGCCGACATGCGCACCATCAAGGGCAGGCGCGCCGTGATCGAGGACTCGCCCGAGCCAAAGTGATTGTCGCCGTGGGTGGCAATAACCATGACCCGGTAGCGGGTGAGATTGTCCGGCAGCTTCACCTTCACGCGCGCCGTTCCGTCCGCGTCTGTGCCGACTTCAGGCGCGAACACCGCGAGCGCGTCAAAGTTGGTGCGTAGGGCAATGGGTGCATCACCGCCGCCGCCGCCGCCCTTGCCGGCCATGGCGTCGCCGTCGGCCATCGCAGCCATCTCCATCGGCGCCATAGCAGATGGCATCGGTGGCGCACCAGGCTTCTGCATCTTGCGAGATCGCGAGCGCGTCGCGCTGGCGCCGAATGCCGCCCCTTCTTCCTCTTCGGTCTCAGCGAGGCTGTCGAGCTGGTTGCCGGCGTTCGCAAAGAGGTCGTCGAGGCTCGCCAGCAGCAGCCGGCGACGGAGGTGCTTGCTCTGGGTGCCGCTGCCGCGCTGCTGATAGAAGACCGAGATCGGGTCTTGGAGCGTATAGCCGCTGAGGGCCAGGACCGACTCGTCGACCACAACCACCGTGAGCTGAGCGTCTTTGACGGCCTTTCCGCCCGCGTCTTTGACCGTCACGAGGACCTGGGTGTCTGCGCCGGGCTCAGTCTTTTCGGCCATGGGTTTGACGGCCACATCGAGGGTGCGCAACACCGGCGGCACGTTCAGCTTCAGCCCGCCCGCAGCGTAGGCGGGACGACGCGGAAGGCTCGGCTGCGGTACGCCCGCATCGTCGGTCCGGGGAGCCGAACCCGAGAGCTGCACGTGCAGGTGTGCGTTTGGAATCATCCACTCTTCAATCGGGATCTCCAGCGTGTGCGACGGCCCGTCGAGGCTGATGGTTCGCGCATCGACGATGCCGTCGCGCCGAATCGTGACGAGCGCTTCCGCGGGCGAGAACGGCGCTTGGAGGAGGACCTTGGCGACATCGCCGACGGCGTAGTCTTTCTTGTCCGGCACGAACTCGACCTTCTCGAGCTCCAGTCGCTTGCTCGGCGGACGCTCTCCACCAGGCACCCAGACCGTCAGCTCCGTCTCGTTGGGGCGCTGCTTGGCGTCGCGGGCAATCGCTCGAATGCGATGCTGGCCGCCCTGCTTGGGCTCGAACGTGCAGCGGACCGGGTCTTTGCCCGACGTCTTGGTGCAGGTCTGGGGGTCCACTTCGATCTGGACCCAGCCCTTCTTGCGCTGGCGCTTCCACGTCAGCCGCACCATCACGAACTCGATCTTTTGGCCCTCGACCCTCTTGCCGTCGAGGTCGGCGACGATTGCGTCGACTTCGATGGGCTCGTCCTTTTCGACAAACCGCCGGTCGGTCTTGAGTCCAACGTAGACCTCAGACGGGTGCACGAGCATCGTCGAGCCGGCGGTCCATGCCTGCCGGTTGACGTCCATGACGGTTGCCTCGGCCTTGATCGACATCGCGCGTGGCGGGTCGATCTCCTGGAAGTTGAGCTTGATGAGGTGCTCGCCGGACCCGTCGGTCGTGCCGCTAAACGAGTGGTAGGTGTTTTTGGTCTGTTCCCAGCCCGAGCGCCACCACGGGACCCAGGTGCCGAACGTCCACTCGGGGTGGTTGGGCGGAGAGAAGCTGCCTCGCGACGACGTCACGCTCCAGGTTGTCTCGGCGCCCGGAAGCGGGCCGCCTGCGTAGTACGCCGCCGTGACCGCGATCGTCGCGTCGCCGCCGAGCAGGTGCGGGCCGTCGCTGTTGCGCGCGCTGACCTCGAACTCGGGTCGGCGAAACTCTTGGATCTGGAACCGGTGGTTGTGAGCCGCGCCGGAGATCGATGAGCCGGTCTGGAATCGGATCGTCGCCCACCCAAGGTTCGGTGTCTTTGGAAGCTTGAAGTCCAGGTGGAAGCCACCGAAGACGTTGACCTTCGTCGTTCCCTTGGTCAGCTCGTTGCCGCGTGGTCCCATGACCTTGTAGCTGAGCTCCGTCAGCTCGCTGGCGGCGACGGCGCCGATGTCGCCTTTCTCGCCGGGATCGAACTGGCGGATGATGCCCTTCACGGACACGGTCTCGTCGGGCTTGTAGAGCTGGCGGTCGTCAAAGACCAGCCAGCGCATGTGCGGCTTTCGGCTCTGCTGGTGCCACTGACCGTTGCGCGACCACGCGCTGGAGTTATCGGGAAGAAAGCCTCGCTTGTTGCCGCTGGTCACCGTCAGCTGCTGCCTGCCCACAGCCTTGGCCGGAAGCGGAAAGCGGGCGACACCGTTGCCGTCCGTGAGGACGTCCGTGCCGGGCGGGTTCAGCGTCACGGTCGCGCCATCGACGGGCTTGCCGGTCGCGAGGTCGGTCACCCACGCGACCATCTCGCCGCTATCCCAGAACGCGTCGATGCCGAGCGATGTCACCTGGACCCAGGCGACAATCGTCTGACTGCGGCGCTGACGCTCGTCGACGCCAACGGGCTTGGCGATCAGGAGGACCTGGCCCTCGGAGCCATCGAGGCCAGCCGCGAGGTCGATCGGGACCTCGGTGAGCTCGTCGGGCGGGCCGCTCGTGGCGATCTTGCCAGCAAAGACCTCCTTGCCCGGTGGCGTGGCGACCTTGTTGCGACGGTTTCGGTCACGCTCGAAGTTGAGGTAGGCCCCGTAGTCGGACGGCTCGACCTTGTAGAGCGTCACGTCCACTTCGTCGTAGTTGATCGTGTAGACGCTGAAGCGCTTCTTCGCAGCCGTCGGGTCGAGCACGACGAACCCACGCTCGGGCGCACTCATCATCTTCGGAGCTTCGCCAACGTCGAACGTCAGCGTGTCCTCGTCCCCTAGGGTCTGGCCGTAGATGTCGAGCATCTTGCCGTCGAGCTCGACCTTGTAGGTCGTGCGTCCCTTCGTCAGGCCGCGGAGCGACATGTTGCTGTGTGAGACGTCGACCTCAAGCCCGGCGATGGCGGGCGTGACCTTGACCCACTTCGGGTTGAACTTGTCTTCGTCGATGGGGTTGGTGAAGCGGATCTGCCATGGCTGCAGCGGGCGGCAGTCTTTCCGCCAGCCGCAACGCGCTTCGTCGACATCGAAGGGGCCGTACGTTCGGAAGTCGAAGCTCTGACTCGATGTCGTCAGCCGCGGGCCCTCCGCCGACGGTGTGCCTGCCGGGAACTCCACTTGGACCTGGGTCTTCTTCGGCAGGTCGGCATTGGGCCGGAACGCGATCCAGCGGCCGACCATGTCTTTGTTCTTCGACAGCGGGAGCTCGGCGAGCTCAGCGTCGCTCAGCATGCTGACGGCGACAGGCTTCCCGCCGGCCGTGACCCGCGCCTTCGACAGCACCTTGGCCGCATCGATTCGCTGGTTAAACTGAGCGATGATCGTCGGTCGTAGCTTGATGTTGGTGCCGCGGGGCTGAGAGCCCTTGAGCTGCACCGGCGGGGTCTGGAACTTCCACTGGACGGCCTTGCTCAGGGCGTTGCCCAGCGAGTCCTTCGTGCCAGCGGGTACCTCGACCTCAAACGACGTCGCCATTGGGACGCGTCCTGTGGGCTCAAAGAACACCGTCTTGGTCCCGACCCAGCGCCAGGTGCCCTCGACCTCTGGCGTGACCTTCACAGGGATGAGGTCCTTTTTGAGCGTGTCGTGGGAGGTGACAGCCACCATGGGGTTGTTGAACGTCACGGACACGCGCGGTGCCACCGGGATGTCGCCCTCAGGCTGAAAGCGGCGCACCTCGAGCGCTCGCTTTTCGTCGGGAATGTCGCCCGGTCCACCCGCCTTCGGCTTCGGCGGGAACGCGCCTTCGATGGTCTCGCCCTTCAGCGGCGGCGGTTGGCTTGCTTCACGAAGTGCGAAGTCGGCTCGGTCCGAGGCCAGCGCGTCGATCTTGGGGAGTCTCGCCAGCAGGCGATCGGTCTCGGCCTGGTCGAGCGGCTTAGCTGGCACGACGTTGCGCTCAGCAGCGCCGGCCTCGATGGCAGATCCTTCGACCACCTCAAACACAAATCCCTTCCGCTCGCGATTCACAGGCGTTCCTTCCTTGTCTTCACCTAGCCAACGTGGGTGATGGCTGCCCCCGTCAGGCATGGTCTCTGGTCCTCGCGAAGGGCATGCGATCAAGCCGATAGCGAGCCCCACAACAAACCAGCGTGTGGCGAATCGTCTGTGTGCGACCGGAAAACCCATGAACTTCCTCCTGCGCGTGTTGGCGCGCGAATAATGGCACAGTTGGTCTGACCTGTCCGAGCCTCAGCGGCTCCTAAAGAGACAGGGTTGGATCGTGAGACCTAGTCCCAAAACAAGCGCTGTTTCCGGCTGCGGCTTTGGCGATGCCCTCGCCAGCGACGTCCGTGCGTTCGCTTCGCTCACCTAAACTCGACGATGCACCATCGCCTTCGTCCAGCGGACGCCGCTGGCAAGCACATCGCCTTCGCCTCGCTCGCAAACAGCGCTTGATTTGGGCCTAGTTGCCCGCGCGTTGCTCTCCAACGCGGTCGTGCGTCTAGACGCATCAGAAGGCAAAAGGGTCTTGCTGGCGCTGACAACGCGACCGTACGTCGTGTGCAACGCTGCTAGAACCGTTCGGGGAAATGCGGCTTCTGGGGCGGCGAACGAGCCTTGGACGCGCGTCGCTGCGCATGGACGCCGGCGGCCTGATTTTTGGTCGAAAAAATTGCCGGACGTGCCGTGGCCACCGAGTCTGCTGATGCGACTGGTTATTCCGGTCACAACGGGAGGATCGCTGATGATGAAGTTGACCTTGTGCTCGCTAGCAACGATCGGGCTCGCCGCGACGGCTCATGCCTCGTCCGCGGGCTCACTCGCTGACGTCGGTGATCTCTCCTCGATGGCCTTCACGTCGACCGTCGCATCCATCTGCAGCGACCGCTACGACGTGCCGGCG
>CALHXW010000380.1 GCA_938040325.1 uncultured bacterium
GCCGACGCACAATAGAAGACACGCACCTACCACCTACCTAACCTAATTGCGCAACGTGACCCCTGGTCGGGCTGTTTGTTTGCTGGGGAGGTTCTGCGAGCGGTCACGGTCCGCGTTACCACGACGACAGGTCCGTGTGGAGAGCTGAGCGATGGCCTCGAGCTGGCGTCCGCACCGAACCCCTGGACCGCTCGATCCTCGGAAAGCTGATTTTCTATTCTAAACCGACGCCCCCTGGTCGGGCTGTTTCCCCCCACCCACGACTCAAGGATGCAAAGGTGGATGCAAAGATGCCGGTCTCGGCGTTGGGTGCCAGCGAGGTCGTTGCCCCGTTGCGTTCGTTCACTCGTCGAAAGGCAGTCCGAAGCACGAGCGGAATCAGCCGCACGTCCTTGGAAACAACTCAACCGTGCAGTATAGCCGCACAACGCAACAAGGAACCTGATGAGCCCACGACTCTGGATCACAGCCAAGGCAACCGTGGCCGTTGCTCTTGCCCTATCGACCTCGTTTGCGCCTGCGGGGTGTGGTGGCGACTCAAGCCCAGAGCCGGGCGCGACTGCAGACGCCAAAGACAACGGCAACACCACCGAGCGCTGCGAACGCAACTGGAACTGCGTCAACGGCGAGTGCGCCTGCCAGAGCGGCCCCGTCGGCGACTCCTGCTGCGAGCCGGACACGTGCGGCGAGAACAACCCGGCCAGCTGTTATGTGGTGTGTGCTGCAGGCGATGGCTGCGATCAGCCTTCGGATCCTGGCGACATGGTCGTGACCCCACCGGCGCCGACCGATGACAATGCTGCCTGCTGGGACAACTGTAGCGACTACCACAGCACCTGCGCCGAGCGCTGCGGCTCTGGACCGAGCTGCTGGGACAACTGTAGCGACTACCACAGTACGTGCGCCGAGCGCTGCGGCTCTGGACCGAGCTGCTGGGCCAACTGCAGCGACTACCACAGCACGTGCGCCGAGCGGTGCGGCTCTGGCGACGCGTGCTGGGACAACTGTAGCGACTACCACAGTACGTGCGCCGAGCGCTGCGGCTCTGGCGACGCGTGCTGGGACAACTGTAGCGACTACCACAGTACGTGCGCCGAGCGCTGCGGCCCTGGCGACGCATGCTGGGCCAACTGCAGCGACTACCACAGTACGTGCGCCGAGCGGTGCGGCTCTGGCGATGCGTGCTGGGCCAACTGCAGCGACTACCACAGCACGTGCGCCGAGCGGTGCGGGCCTGGCGATGCATGCTGGGAGAGCTGCAGCGACTACAACGATACGTGCGCTGAGCGTTGCAACCCATGATGTAGCCGCCAGCATTGGCACGCGAGGGCAAGGAGACGGTCCAGCCGACAGCCCGCTGACGCTTCGTGACGTCTACCCGCGGCCGAAGCGCTTGGCGTTGCGCGCTTTGGCTTTGGCAGCCTCGCGGTCGCGGGGCGGTTGCTTGGGGTGGGATATCTCGCACACGGTCCGCGACGTCACGAGTATCGCACTGCACGGAGCCGGACCAAACTGACCTGAGAGACATCGAATCAAGAGGACCCCTGGTCGGTTTTTTGCGCGCGAGCCGAGTTTCGCTCGAATCAAGAGGACCCCTGGTCGGTTTTTTGCGACTAGCCGCACCACGACTGCGAGGCTAGCGCGGAGCCTTGCTGGTCGGTTTTTTGCGACTAGCCGCACCACGACTGCGCCTCCTTGCTCTCGCTCGAAATCTGGCGAGAAGACCAGGCTAGCGAGACCGCCGGGCGAAAGCCCCGCCATGCTCGCGCCGACCGTTCTGTTGCACCCGGAGCCGAACAACCCGATTGCGACGCCATCGCCACCGCGACGACGCAGTGGTGCGCCCGCAGTCGACGTGGTCGAAGGCTCGCGAGCCGAGTTTCGCTCGAATCAAGAGGACCCCTGGTCGGTTTTTTGGGTGTGGTCGGTTTTTTGGGTGAATCAAGAGGACCCCTGGTCGGGTTGTTGAATCCCTGGTCGGTTTTTTGTGAATCCGGTCGGGTTTTTGAATCCTAAGCTGTCGTCGGGCGCACACCGACGAGCACGAACGCCAGGCCACCGTCGGGAGCGTGCCTCACACACCGGAACACGGTCGGAAGACGCTGAGCTCCTCCGGGCGTCGAGTGGAAAGTGCCCCATGAAGCCATGTGCCGCTATGACGAATATGCGAACCGATGCTAGAGTCTGTATTCATCAACAAGTCAGGCTGCGTTGTCATGTGGCCTCGGGGAATGGAGGGAACCATGCTATTCAAATATAGGATTTTGTTAATCGCTTGTATTCTTATGTGGTCCGTGTCGCCGGTCCATGCCGGTCCGCCGCATGATGATGTGGACCTGCTTGGGGGCGCTGAGACACTCGTACCGGCGGAGATGAACGCCGGATTTGTCGACGTCTTTGGCGTGCCGGTCGGCGACATTCGAACGCGCGTGACTGGGGTTCAGTTTTTCGTGGGCGACACACCGTCAAATGTACCAGGCGGACTCTCAGCCGTGCCGGTCCCGACGCTCCGTGACAGCGGCGGAGTCTTGTACTGGGAGGTCGCAGGAATCCTGAGCGGGATCGGATTTGGCAGCTGCTATCACAACTACGTCTATGGGCCGGTCGATGGCAACGGCGTCGATACCAGCTTGGACCCGGACTACGACGGACCGCGCAAGAACCTCGCTGGCGTGCCATTTAGAATCGCATTCCCCGCTGAACGCTCATGGAACGGAAAGATCGTTCAAAACCGCCACGGTGGCGCTTGGACGACTCCAGTGCTGCTCTTCTTTGAGAACTACGATCCGTACATGGTCGTGGCCGACGGTGGTGCCTATGTCGCTATCGGCGGTGGAGGATTTAGCGCCGACGAAGATCAAAACTTCCACTCAGATACGACCGACTTCTTCGAGATGAAGATCGCCGAGAACTTCCTTGGAGAGGTGGGGCCTCTCGTCTTTGGCCCGCCGACACAGCACCGCCCGACCGTACGCTTTGCCAGGGTAGGCGACGACGGTACCGAAACGAACTGCCCGGAGTGCTGCTTTGGGGCGACCTTTGGCTCCGATCTGAACACGTTCGACACGCTCTCACTCAACGCTGACGCCAGCCTCGCTCGCGACGGCTCGATTGCGATGGAAAATGTCCTGCACGCCGTGACCGGCCGCCGCACCAAGAACCACATTCTCACGATTCACTCGTTCTCAGGCTTTCCCGCACGCACAGTCAACCACGGCCGGTTCGAGTTCCGCGACGGATTCCTGGGCGGGTTGTGCCTCGATCCCGTGGTGTGTGGGCCAGCGTTTCTTAACTCGGCGCGTCTAGGCAACAACCACCGCATCGCCTATGATCCCAGCTCGGGCGTGATCTTCGACGCGATCGTCGAGCTGTTCAGCGGAATCAACACGGAAAACTTTGCCCCTGATCACGAGTACCCGATCAGCGCGCGCACGATTTGGGTGAACGGCAGTGCTGATGGCGCAGGCAGCACGTCGAGCTTTGTCGCGGCCCAGCGGATCAACGAAGCACTGCCGACCTCCGCCACGCCGGAACTCACCCTCGAGGACACCTTCCGCGTCTACTTCCTCGAGGGCATGCCCCACGAGGCGAAGCAGATGTGGGCCGACCGTCTCTACGACCACAGTGGGGTGTTCTGGGACGAGTCCGCACCTGAGGGAGACCAGTTCAACACCGAGGGTCGCGGTGAGTCGCTTCAGTTCCTCGCGGCAAAGTTCGAACAGTTCTACCCAGGCTACTTCGAGACTGCCCACGGTCACTACGACTCGGTTCCTGGCTACGCCACAAAGCCGGACTTCAACCCGTTCATCGCTCAGACCTTCGAGAACGCCTTCAAGTGGGCCAAGGGCCATGCGCCGCCAGTGAGCTACCTCGATAAGCGCTTGATCGACCTAGCGCTGGCTGGAGACCTCGATGAGACCATCGTCTTCCCGGGCTACCCAATCGTCGACTGCGGCGACCCCCTCGGTGCAGCTTGTCTCGACGGGCTCGATCAGGATAGCGTCACAACATTCTTCACCGACGCCGTCGGCAACACCGGCTACGTGAGCACCCTAACCCCCGAGGTCGTCGAGAGCGTCTATGCCTTGGTCGACGGCACCGTCCCCCTCGACTACGAGGTCGGCTTGGCGCTGCCTGAGTACAGCGTGCGCACGCGCTTTTACCTCTTCGACTTCTTCAATCAATGGAGCCGGGTCCTGACCCCCGACGAGCTTGCAGCCGAAGGTCTCAACGACATTCATGCCTACAAGCGCCAGCTCAAGAAGGCCTCGTCGTCGCTTGTGCAAAAAGGTCTATTGGATGCATCGATTGCAGCTGACAGCGTCAAGAAGGCAGTGGCTCGCGCAGCGACGTTGTTTGACTAAACGCGCCACGAAATCAGGCCCGCAGGCGGACGTCGAGCCGCAGGTGGGCCTCGGTAGACCAACCGACGTCAACGACCACCCCGGGCGCGAGCCGTTCGGGCGTGGCGTTTTTCGTGGCTCACAGCTGCCAGTGAGGCCCGTGCTCCACCCACGGTCGGAGCGATCGCCTCGATGGATGCGGGCGCGCGCGACGGCGATGCTCGAATGGTGGTCGTTGGTGCTGCTCGTTGCGTCGGTTCCGAACGGCGTATCAACGCACCAGCTCGACTTGCGAGTCACGACTAACGACTCCAACCCGGGGTCGTTTTTTCTGTGGACGGAACGACTCCAACCCGGGGTCGTTTTTCTGTGGACGGAACGACTCCGACGGAACGACTCCAACCCGGGGTCGTTTTTTCTGTGTACAGGTTCCACAATTCGACGGGCCCGGATGGGGTGACGCCGATGGCTCTGCGTGGTGCCTAACGCAGCTTTGTTGAACTATTTTGCGACAGTTCGGTGGGGAGCGGTTGATAGGAAGGTGAAGGCCTGCGCCAGGCCTTCAGTTCCTGACATCCTATCAGCCACGAGAACAGCCATGTCCCGTCCGTACCTTATGTATCCACGCGCGAGCTATCGCATCACCTTTCGCTGCGCCCAGCGCCGCTTCCTGCTGACGCCTGGAGACGACATCAACGAAGCCATCGGCTTCTGGTTGACGGTGACCCTCGCACGTCATGGCCTGCTTCTTCACTCGTTCTGCGTCATGAACAACCACATCCACCTCGACGTGACCGATCCCCATGGAACGGACCGACAACAAAGCGTTGTATTCAGCCCCAGGGCCGGATCTGAGCGTCCCTCTCGACGGAGACGATGATCGAGGTCGCGAGGAGTCGGCCTCATCGCGCGGAACTGTTGGTTAGCGTCGTCGCCGGGCGTTGACTTCGGATTTCTGCGACATCTGCTAGCTGGCGAGAGGCACAAGCGCTACCATGAGTTCGATTCACAACATCGGAGGGGAACCATGAAGCGCGTCATCTGCGGGCTTGCTGTAGCCAGTCTAGCTGTATTCTCATCATCAGCCGTCCTCGCTGGCGAGCTGTTTGGTCTGGTGACCGACAGCAGCAGCGTCGTGCAGTCGAATGTTGTGCTCGAAATCATCGGTTCCGACGGCACAACGATTGCAAGCGGTACCACCGGGGCAGACGGCACCTATGCCATCACTGACGTCGCGGATGGGACATACACGGTCAGGGCGACGCCTCCCCCCGAGACCGGTTTTTCCGTTTCGACACTGCTCAACGTCGATATCATTGGTCCGACAGAGCGGGACGTCGTCTTCGTCCAGAACGCGACGTTTATCACGTTCTCAGGAAGGGTACTCGACCGTGATGGCACGCCTCTTGCGAACCAATCTGTCCAAGTCTACGGCGACAACGACTACCTCACAGACAGCACCGACGACAGCGGTGCGTTCTCCATCACCATGTTGCCAGGCGACTACTACCTCGAACTCTACGGCTCGCTCGACACCGGGCAGAGCGAGACCTCATCGTGGTACAATCTCTCGGCACAACAGGTGTCGTTTAGCGCCGATCGGCAGCTCGATATCACACTCAACGACGTCTACGTGACCGTCACCGCCGAGGATGAAGCAGGCGCGATCGTGGCCGATACCTACCTTCAGCTCAACGGCCACGAGGTTGAGCCGCTGTCCATCGGAGGGCTGACGTTTTCGGGTTGGGCGTCCAGCAGTGGAGGAGTGGGCACCGATGGAGTGGCGATGTTCCACACGTTGGCAAGTCGCGCGGCCTACGAGCAACCGGTTGAGTGCGACCCTTACCCGTGCCAGCAGGCTTGCTACGACGACGCTCAGACGGCGTACGACACTTGCGTGGCTGAGCTCGCTCCCGAAGATGACCCATTCGTCTGTGAAATGGTATGGGACCAAGCTTGGCAGTGCGAAAATGACTGCTACGACGCGGCGATGAATGACACCTGTTTCGAACCGGTTGATGCTGCGAGCTTCTCGATCGAAGCTCGACCTCCGGAGGAATCAGACGTCGCGCCCACGAGAGTGAGCGGATACACAGCGCAGGCGGACGTTTCCCACACGGTTGTGCTGCCCGCTCCAGTCGTGTTCGCCGGTGTTATCACGGACCGAGATGGCAACCCGCTCGTAGGCCAGTCCGTGGAGCTGTCGGGCGACGGTGTGTACGTCAATGACGCCACCGGCGACGATGGCACATTCGAGCTACGTCCCGAACCGGGCGAGTACTACGTGTCCATCTACGGTGGCGCATCGACGTCTGACGGTGAGGCGAGTTCGTGGTGGAACTTTAACGTTAATGGAGCACACACCATCGCTGGAAGCCAGTACCACGAGATTGTGCTGCCGACGGTCTCGTTCCAGTTGACTGCAATCGACACGAGTGACGCACTTGCTGCAGGGACGTGTGTTGAGCTCCGTGGCACCGAAGTCGAGCCCGTTGACACCGGCGACCTGCTCTTTAGTGGCTACGTCTCGGGCAGTGGTTGCCTAGGTGCTGATGCCCAAACCACGTTTACGCTGATGCAGACGCGTGCTGCTTACGATGTCGAGGTCGAGTGCGACCCCTATCCATGCCAGCAGGCCTGCTACGATCAGGCACAGGTGGACTACGATGCTTGCAACGCGGGCCTGACGGCCGACGACGACCCATACATTTGCGAGATGGTGTGGGAAGAGGCATGGCAGTGCGAGAACGCCTGCTACGACGAGGCAATGAACAACACTTGCGTGGAGCCGCAGCCAGCAGCCACGTTCTCGATCGAAGCTCGCCCGGCCGAGGATAGCGGTCTTGCTCCCACCATCCAAGGCGGCTACTCCGCGCCCGCGGACACGGTCGACACCATTGTGTTGCCTGGCACGATCGCTTTCAGCGGTTCCATCAGCGACCGTGACGGCACACGACTCGCCGGCCAGCAGCTCTATCTTTACCGTGACGACGGCATCTACCTCTACGACACGACCGGCGACGATGGCACGTTCAGCATTGAGCTCGAGCCAGGCGCATACCGGATCGAGCTCTACGGCTACCTCAGTGGTACCCCTGGAGAGAATGGGTCGAACTACAACCTCCAGATCAATGAGCCGCTGGTCATCGAGAGCAGCGACCAACGCCACATTGTTCTGCCAACGGTACTCTTCGACAACACCGTCCAAGATGTGAACGGAGCACCCATTCCGAACAGCTACGTCGAATTCGATGGCTACGAGGTCGAGCCCTTTGAGAGCGCTGGACTGTCCTTCATGGGTTGGTCCGGCTCGGCGTACGGCAACGTTGGCTCCGATGGCTCCACGACGTTCATGACACTCCAAAGTCGCGGTGACTGGCAGGAAGCGGTCGAGTGCGACCCGTATCCGTGCCAGCAGGGCTGCTACGATGAAGCGCAGGTGGCTTATGAGACCTGCACGGCTGGGCTTGATCCCGAGGAGGATCCGTACATTTGCGAGATGGTGTGGGAAGAGGCGTGGCAGTGCGAGAACGCCTGCTACGACGAAGCGATGAACTCCGTCTGCTATGAGGCACAGCTCGGAGCAACCTTCCGACTGACGGTCACGCCGCCCGCAGAGACAGCGTTCCTGGACTACACCCTCGACAACCAGCAGCTCCTGACCGATCGTTCGACCAACCACATCCTTCAGCTCGCCAGCGGGACCGACGACGACCTCGACGACGACGAGGTGCCCGACACAGACGATAACTGTATCGGCGTGCCAAACCCGGACCAGGTTGACACCGACGAAGACGGTCTCGGCGACGCCTGCGATGGGGATGACGATGACGACGATGTCAGCGATGACTTCGACAACTGTCTCATCGTCTACAACCCTGCCCAAGCCGACTACGACCAGGACGGAATCGGCGACTCGTGCGACCCGGACGGCGGCTGTATCCCGGTGGGCGATGGTGGTAGCGACGCGACCTGTGACGGGGTGGATGACGACTGCGACCGCGAGTTCGACGAGGACTTTGTGGGCACCGAGAGCGCCTGTGGGGTGGGCGACTGCGCGGCGGTCGGCACGACTGCGTGCGAGCTGGGTACGGTTGTCACTCAGTGCGAGGCGCTAGCGCCAGGTGATGAGGCGGTTGGTGGCGGCTGCGACGGCCGTGACAACGATTGTGATGGCGAGACCGACGAAGAGTTCTCGGGCGCCGCCACGAGCTGCGGGGTGGGAGCTTGCATGGCCACGGGTGCGACGAGCTGCGTCAGCGGAACCGTTGAAGATGGCTGCGAGGAGCTTGCGCCCGGAGACGAATCGGCCGGTGGCGGTTGCGACGGCGTCGACAACGACTGCGACGGCGAGATCGATGAACTCTTTGTGAGTACCACGACCGAGTGTGGCGTTGGTGCATGCTTCTCCGAGGGCGTCACGAGCTGTGCTGGTGGAGTCCTGTCAGACAGTTGCGAGCCCGGCCCTGAGGGGCAGGAGACAGACCTCGGCGCTTGCGACGGCGTTGACAATGATTGTGACGGTGTGGTCGACGAGGAAGCAGGAGATGCCTGCCAAGGACCGGAGTGTGTTGCCAATGCAGACTGTGTCGATGGCCTGACCTGCACCGCTGACGTCTGCGAGCCGGACGGTACCTGCAGCAACACCGCGATCTGTGACTGCGGAGGGTGCACGCTGACGAAGGGCTACTGGAAAAACCACAGCGCTTGGCCTGTGGCTGAGCTGACGATCGCTGGCGTCACGTTTGAGCGTGCGGCGCTCGAAGATTGGCTTGCGCGACCGCCGAAGGGAGATGCGCGGTTGATCCTTGCGTCGCAGTTGGTGGCTACCAAGCTCAACATTGCAGCCGGAGCAAATCCCTGCTCGATCGCGGACGCGCTCGCGGCAGCGGAGGCGCTGATAGCGGCGCACCCAGTCCCAGCGGCCAGCGATAGCAAGGGCAAGGGCAAGGGCAAGGCACTTAGCGACGCCGCGCACACGCTGATGACAGCAGCCGGAGACGCGCTTGCGGCGTGGAATGAAGGTGCGACCGGTCCTGGGCACTGCGACGATGGCTCAGCGTCGGGCAACGAGCCAGGCGACGGCGAGCCAGGCGACGGCGAGCCAGGTGGTAGCGGTTGTGTGCCGACGATCTCGGCTGCTTGGTCCTGCTCGGAGGTTTGTGCGACCTCAAACAAGGACCTCTCCAACATCGTTCGCGATGTGGGTGGTACTCACGTCAAGACTGACAATCTCTCGGGCGCAACGCTCTGCCTCGACAGCACCGATGTGTCGACCTTGTGGGTGAAGTCAGGCTGCAACGCTTCGGGCGATGGCCCGGGCTACGGTGAGCGGTTCGACCGGCCCGCCGATCTCAGTTGCAACTCGCAAGCGAAGTAGCTTTTGGGGCGGTGACGGTCCAGCTGGGCCGCGCCGTCACCGGTCCAAAACCATGCCTCGCCCCCGTTCCGCGAAACAGCGGGCGAGGCATATCACTCGCATGAGTCATGAGCAGCGTCTGCGTTGACGCTACAGCCATCCTTGCACCGCTTGAGGAAGATGAGGCGACCCCTCACACACCGGTAGAGTGAGCCCGGACGTTGACCGATACGCTCCCCGCAGAACGGTCCAGGGCCGTCCTCACAAACGGGATTGCTCGCTCCGCAGGTGTCATTGCCCGTGGCATTCGTGCGGCACACACTAAAGCAGCTCTCTGCGGGCGATAGGACTCCGGCGTGACAGTTGTACAAGACGCGACGGTTGCGCCGCACACTGCCACCACAGACGAGGGACTTATCCATCGGGCAGGTCGCTTCTGGTGTGTCCGGTTGCCGCGGAATCTCGCACGTAGCGTCACCGCCGGCGCTGCGCGCGCACCCACCATCACAGCGCTGCTCGAGGATGGCCTTACCCCTGACGCACCGATAGAGCCCGTTGTCACGTCCTAGCTCCTCGCCACAATATAGCCCGTCCCCGCGGGTACAGGGGCTCTGGTCAACCTGCTTTGTTTTCTTCGGAGGAGGCTCCGGCGGAGTCGGTGGTGCATCACGGCACGCGTCATCGTCGCCCTCGACACTGACGCACCCGTTCGCGCATCGTTGCTCTTCGTTCACGACCCCAGCGGCACAGCGATAGAGGGTGTCGCCAGACCGTGACACGTCGCGGCCACAGTAAAGCCCGTCACCATCGGCCGGACACTCTGCTGGAACCTCCAAACATCCGGGCGCGGCGGCGGAGTTTGTGGTGCCACATCCTGCCTCACACCGTGCTACCGGTGTGAACCTGCCGTTTGCGCAGCGATAGAGCTGAGCAGGATCGAGACCAACATCATAACCGCAGCTGAGTTCTGAGCCTGCAGGACAGGTCTTGAAGCCACAGGCATCGTCGAAAGCTGGGCGGTTTTCGTTGCAGACGTCTTCGCAGCGCTCAACCGGGACGACATGACCGTCCACACAGCTGTAAAGGGTGTCACGTTCGCCGCCGACCGCGACACCGCAGACCTTTCCGTCGCCGCCAGGACATCGGCTCCCCTCGGCCTCCGTCGAACACTGGCCCTCCGCGTTGTCACCCCGCGTCGTGCACCCGAATTGGCACTGGTCGACGGCCGCAAAAACGCCGCGGGAACAGGCGTAGAGCGCGTTGAAGTCAAGACCGATAGCCCTGCCGCAGAAACGGCCTGCATCACTCGGACATGTCAGCTCAATGTTATCGGGCAAGACCTCGCGTTCGACACAGGGGTTATTGCGACGGGTCGAACGGACGTTGGCAAAGAACAGCGTTAGAATCGATGCGTACGACCACCCTTTGTCAGCCAAACAAACCGCACCACGCTGGGATAGACAGCCACGATTGGCGGGGTTGTCGGGGTGAGCGAACTCCGACGGCGTGCTGGCCCCTGGTGAGCTCTGGTAGGTGACCCAGCGCTGCGAGTCCGCCGGGTCGGCCTCGGCTCCCTCCACCGCGCAGTCTTGCCCGGACGGCGCAACGCCGAGGACCCACATGGCTTCGACCACTTGGCCGGACTCGTTGACCAAGACCTGGTCGCGCGTCATCTCCACCGCTGATACCGCCAGTGCGCTAGGCTGAACCGTCGGATCAAACATGATGCCGGTCTGGTCGTCGGCAAGGACGCCGACCGTTCCCAATGCGTAGTGAAGACGGCTTCGCGCTGAAACTGCCAGGGCGGCGCCCGCCGCTCTTGGGGCTGCTCCGAGCTCGCTTGTGACGACTCTCGGCAGGTAGTCGCCCTCAACATCCAATGGAACGTTGCAGTGACCACAATAGACATTGGCACCATCGTGGCAGAGTCCGAACGAGCGGCGCCGGCCGGCAGGCACTCGAGGTTCGGTCGCTGAGGCAACGATTGCTGGCAATGCATCAACCAAGAATCGCCCTGCACCACCTTTGCTCTTGCTGGGCAAGGGCGCGTCTGCACCTCGAGCAACGACGGTATCGCCTACCGTCAGTGTGACGACAAACTGGTCCTGGACCCAACCCAAGACGGTGGCGGCTGCACGCATGGCGGCTCCGGTAGGCCGAAACCGGTCCAAGTCCCCAAGAAACGCGACGCGGAGGGTCCCGTGGTCGCCATCGATGGTCGCAATGTCGTCAACTCCGATCGCGTTGTTGCCGCGCCAGATTCGACCGTCTTCACTAATCACAAGATGCTCGGCCAACGTGCAGTGCCCGCGGTAGCGCACGTGGTGGTGCTGAAGCTGCCGAAGTCGCGACTCGACACTCACAGCTGGCGTCACAGGGCTGCTCGTGTCGGTCATGACGACCCGCATGATGTCTTGGCGACCCGTGCCGGCGGTGCACCTTGCGCGGCGAGCGCGCCAGCGTCCAGGCGCCAGCGTGTCGATTCCGACGGGGGTCGTTGGTGTGCGAGGCCTCGTGTGTTCGCCCGCTGACTCTGGCCGGGCAAGATCGGCGTAGAGGTCGGCCACAAGGTGGGAGACTCGACCTGTCGCTCCGACGACCTCGACGGTGGTGGTAGGGGCGCCGAAGCTCACTGAGGCATTGAAGGCGGCTCCTTCGTTCCAGTCGACGTCAACGCGTTGCCAGGCCGTCCAATCGGACCCGACCTGAGCGCGCGCAGACAGGCGCGGACGTCTCATTCCCATCTGGTCCCAGCGCAATGCGAGTTGTTGGAACGACTGAGGCGACGTGATGCGGATGACGTCCAATTGGTCGAGCTCTGTTTCGACGTACGTGAGGCGCTTGACCAACCTCGGTTTGGCCGTCGGCAACTCGGTCCGCGGTGAGAGGCTGGCCTCGTCCCTGGTTCCATCGCTGATACTGACGCTGAGGGCAGCGACGACACAGCACACTGTGAGCGCCGCCATCCACGACCCCACGCTGACTTGAAGACTGCCCATCGTGAGCCGGTAATGAAACAAACTTGGCTTGATTGAGCGAGCGAAATCGCGCTTGCGCGGACATGACCTCGGGCTTTCGCGAAAACGTGTGCGCAAGAGTGGCGCACAGTGCGTGACATTGGGGCTCGCGGACGTTGTCTTTGAACGTCGTGGGCGGACTGTCTTGGGTCGGGCGGGCACGTGCTCTGGGGAACGTGAGCATCGACGTCGAGATTCGCCTCGGCTTCGGATTGCTTTTTTGCCCACGACTTGGCTTCGGCCGTGCTTTGCAGGGACTTGAGAGAGACCGCGACGTGATGCGGTGGGGCGCCGGCTTCGGCTGCGCGTTCGAACTCTCGACCCTATGGAGCGACCGGCTCCTTGCGTTGATGTATGCGGCTCGGCTGCCTTCGGGCAGCAACACGCGGTTAATGAACTTACATCCTACGCAGGGAGCCGGTCGGTCCATAGGGTCGAGAGTCCGTTGCAAATTCCGACGCCGACAACGGTGTTTGGCGTCCGGCGCCGGTGTCGTCGGTGACCGTCAAGTCGAAGCGATAAGCGCACCTACGTCCACGACAAACGTCGTGGTCTGGGCGTTCGCACGACACCTGCGACAGTTATGGGACACTCGACTCGTGACGATGGTGCTAGATACGGCCTCCGTAGGCCGGCATGAGGCTTGCTTCGACAAGCTTGAGCAGTTCCGTCGTGGACCTGCCGAGCACAACGAGCAGCCACATGTCGAGACCGTATCTCATCTATCCTCACGCGAGCTATCCCATCACCTTCCGTTGCGCTCAGCGCAGACACCTCCTGAGGTTGTCCTCGTTCGGCTCGACGTGCAGGTCTCTGATGACCTCGTGGCCGGAACGTCGGCTGCGGCGTCGGTTCGCTCATCAACACCCCACGACGGCGCACAGGCGGGCTTCAACGCCGGGGTGAACCGTCGGACACCTGGCGATGAGTTAGCTTATTCGACATAACAGGCAAGTCCCCGAACCGGAGGTATGCCCATGCTTGCTCAACGTCTCGCTACGCTGGCTCTATTGCGGCCGCCGATCAGGTCGATACGTCATCGGTGCGCCAGCTCAACCTGGTTGGTTGGCGTCATGGCCCCCATGATACTGGCTGCGTGCCTGTCCAACAGCGGCGACGGCACAGTCGACAGCGAGACCCACTTCCTCGTTGCTTGTGATAGCGACGAAGCGTGCAGTGCCGACCGCCAGTGCGTCTGCGGCGTGTGCTCGACCCCGTGCGGTACCACCGACGTCTGCACGGCTACCAGCGCCCCAAGCGCGTGCGTCGATGCCCCATCAATCGGATGCGCTGCCGGCCCGGACGTCACGCTCTGTCTCGCTATTTGTACCTCCAATAGCGACTGTGGTGGCCTCGGCCTGACATGCGTCGGCGGCCTTTGCGTGGAGCCAGACGCGACCGTCCTACCCGATGTCATTGGCGACGTGAGCGATACGGACGCCAACACAGGCACCGACGCGACCGGCGATGACGTTGCGGTCGACTCTACGACGCCTCCACCAGACACCTCCGGACCGAGCCTGACCTGCGAGCGCTGCGGCGAGTCGAGCAACTGCCCGGTAGGCCTCGTGTGCGGCCCCTGGGCCGGATCCGGCGAACCAGGAGCTATCCCCGGGCTAAGCTGCGGAGCGCCTACGGCCGGACTACAAGCCGAGTGTGAGAACTACTGCCAAGGGTCATGCGGCGGATTGGCGTGCGGAAGCAGCACTGGCGGCTGCGTCTGTGGCAGCTGCCCGGCGGGTAGCGCGTGTGCTGAGGGCGCATGCGTCGATGAAGCGCCCTGCACTGACACCGGCTGCAACGATGTGCTCGGCGTCTTCCACTGCCTCGGCGGCCAGTTCGAGCGGCCATGTCCCGCCGGCGCCTCGACATGCACGTGCTCTGCGGCCGGACCTGTTTGTGATGAAATCTGCGGGCCCAGCACGCTCGCCACCCAGGCGGGCAATGGCGAGAGCTGCGCAACCGACGAGCACTGCGCGAGTGGTAGTTGCACAGCCGGTGTCTGCGCTGCGTCGACCGGTGGTTTCGGAGAGCCCTGCTCGGCTGAGGGGATGTGCGCTGGAAATGGCGTGTGCATCGAAGACGTCTGCTACGAGGAGTGCAACGCAGCCGACACCGCGTGCTCGGGTGACACCATTTGTTACGTGGCCGGAGACTTCGCGGGCTTCTGCGTGGCCACGTGCGACCGCTGCAACACCCCATGTGACAACGGTGTGTGTGGCTACATCTGGGACACGAACGGCGTCCTGGCCTGCGTTCCGCCGACCTTCGGCCCAGCAGCGTCATGCTCGCTTCGGTGCACTCAGCTCTGTTTTGACGCGGGTGCGACCTGCGGAGCCATCGGCAACGACTGCTACTGCGGCGACTGTGAGAGTGGTCAAGCCTGCAACGGCGGAACCTGCAGTGACACGTCAATCTGCGGCGGCGAGCCCTGCACCGACGGATTCAACAGCACGTTCTGCGAAGGTACCACGGCACCCTCGCTCTGCGAGTTAGAGTCGGGCTTCCAGTCGTGCCTGTGCACGGGCGCAGGCGTCGAGTGCGACTCCGACTGCGGCACACTCGCTGTGGCAGGCGGCTCAAGCTATGGAACAGCCTGCACCACCGGTGCTGACTGTGCCACCGGCGAGTGTTCGTTAGGCATCTGCGGGCCGAGTTGCATCATCACTACTGACAACGCCCCACTCTACGGCTGTCCTGAGGGCTTCCAGTGCAATGTCCCAGGCGCATCGTCCGGCTACTGCCTCAAGGAGTGCGTCGGCAATTACGAATGCCATGAGGGAACCCAGTGCCTGCCGTCGCAGAACGGGGAGCCCGAGCAAGACGTGTGCCGATTGCCTTAGCAACCAGAATTGGCACCACGGGCATCGACTCAAGCGATGGTGGTCGGGCTGTTTTCCCCGTGTTGTATTGTAGTGTCGTTGCCCGGCGGCGTGGTGCGCTGTCAGGTTGATTCAACACGCTATAGCTAAGCAACGACATGGACACGAACAAACTCATCGAGACTCCCAACGACGTCGAGGCCGCGTTTCTCGAGCTTCGACCTAGGGTCGGCAACAAGGATCGGGAGTTGAGCAAGCGATTTCGCGCCTTCCTGAGCGAAGCGACCCGGCAGCTGTTCGGCGAGCCTCCCGCCGACCGTCCCTGTGCCTTCACCGAGTGGTCCCCAATCCAACAAGCGTTCCTGATCGAAGTCGCCCAAACGCCGATGATGTCTATCGTCAACTCAGGAAGCCTCGGTCGCCTGTTGACGAACGTCGGCGCGATGACCATCGGAGGCGACCGGGACGACCTGTACCTCAAGCGCTACTGTGGACTCTGTGAGCCGACGGCCCTCGAGAGGCAGGTCCAGGGACGGCCGGTGTGGCTGTGGCTGCGACTGCGACTCATGGGTGAGGTCTCAGCAGAGGACCTTGGCCCTGTTGTAGCGCTTCTCTCTGACGATGAGCGCCTCGATGTCGCTAGGCGCGCTCTCGACAACGCCTACCACCTCACCCGTAGGTTTCCGCTTCCGTTCGATGTCACCATTGATGTGGAACGGGTTGACGTCGCCGCAACGGTCGACGCCCTCTCGCCCGTCGTCGCAGCCGCATCAGAGGCAACGCTTCTTGACTGGCTGGCAACCGAAGAGCGTGAGGACGTCGCCTTGCTGTTTGCTCTTGCGATCTTGGACCGTGGAGTCGCGCTCCCCAAAACGTCGAACGCCATCCTTGCATCAGCGCTTTCCTATCGTACGCTTGAGCTCCCAGCGTCGAAGGTGCTGGCTGCTCTGGAGGAATCGCGCCAGCTGGCGCTTGTTGCCAGTCTCAGTTTGAAGTGGTTCAACCTCGATGGCTGGACTCATCTCACGGCCATCAACCCGGCCGCGGCCGGCAAGGTCCTTGTCGCAAATCTCAGGCGCTTCGACACCGAGTGTCGCCCCAACGTCAGCGCCCAGGTGGCCGAGCTGCTCCTCCATGTCGACGAGCCCTCACGCGCCGCCATCGCCAAGCTCGCCAACGGTGACGGTCCGAATGCCGCGATGCTGCGGGCGGCGCTTTGCACTGTGAACTGACGGATACCTGTTGCGACCCGAAACGTTAAGGGACCCGAAACGTTAAGGAACACCCGCTTTCGACACGTTACGGGACACCCGCTTTCGGATAAAGCGCGGATACCTGTTGGACCCGAAACGTTAAGGGACACCCGCTTTCGGATAAAGCGCGAACACCTCAGCCCGGAGCCTCACCCCATCAACCACCCCGGGGGCCGCCATGACCACAGCGCGAACCACCCACGTCGACCTCAACACCACCGAGTACTGCCACTGCTACTCGCTCTGCGTTCAGCAGGCGTTTCTAAATAAACCCAGTCCCCGACCAGAACCCAGTCCCCGACCAGATGTCATTTCTTGTGCACGCACCGCACAGAGAACCCGGCCGAACTGTCCCATAACTGCCGCAGTTGTCGCACGACACTTTCGAAGCACCCGACCAGAGGTCATTTCGTGCGCACACGCCGCACAAAGAACCCGGCCTGACTGTCCTATAACTGTCACAGGTGTCGCACGACACTTGCGACAGTTATAGGACACTCGGCTCCTAACGATCGTGCTAGATACGGCCTCCGTAGGCCGGCATGAGGCTTGCTTCAACGCGCCCGAGCAGTTCCGTCGTGGACCTGCCGAGCACAACGAGCAGCCACATGTCGCGACCCTATCTCATCTATCCCCACGCGAGCTATCGCATCACCTTCCGCTGCGCTCAGCGCCAATACCTGCTGACGCCGGGGGAGGAAATCAACGAAGCCATTGGCTTCTGGCTGGCCTACACCCTTAAGCGCCATGGCCTCCGACTGCACGCTTTCTGCGT
>CALHXW010000381.1 GCA_938040325.1 uncultured bacterium
CGTTCGCGTCATGCTGGAGGTGCTCCAGTCGCTCGGCGCGACCGTCGAACACCTCAGCGACAAGACCGTTCGCATCACCACTGGCGAGCTCACAAGCAGCTCGGTCGCCCCGGAGCTGGCTCGCAAGATTCGCGCGTCGATTCTCTTTGCAGGACCGCTTCTCGCGCGCACCGGCAGCGTCGAGCTCCCACCCCCCGGAGGCGACGTCATCGGCCGCCGCCGTCTCGACACGCACTTCCTGGGCTTTCAGAAGCTCGGAGCCGGCTTTGAGGTCGGCGACCTCTACACCCTCAAGGGTAAGCTCACCGGCGCTGACATCTTCTTTGACGAAGCATCCGTCACCGCGACCGAGAACGTCATCATGGCTGCTGCGCTCGCGGACGGCCAGACCACGCTCATGAACGCCGCCAGCGAGCCACACGTGCAAGGCCTCTGCCGCATGCTCGTCTCCATGGGCGCAGAGATCAGCGGCATTGGAACCAACACGCTCCGCATTGTCGGCAGCAAGAACCTCCACGGTACGACCCACACCATCGGTCCCGACTACCTCGAGATCGGAAGCTTCATCGGACTCGCGGCAGTCACCAACTCCGAGATCACCATCGCCGACGCCCGTCCCGACGAGCTTCGCATGATCTTGCACGTGTTCAGCAAGCTCGGTATCCACCCCGAGATCGACGGCACCAACATCCACGTCAAGCCCGACCAGCCCATGGAGATCCGCCGCGACCTCCACGGCGCCATCCCACGCATCGATGATGCGCCCTGGCCTGCGTTCCCGACCGACCTGATGTCCATCGTCATCACTGTCGCGACCCAGACCAAGGGCACGGTGCTCTTCTTTGAGAAGATGTTCGAAGGCCGGATGTTCTTCACCGACAGCCTCAGCTCGATGGGCGCGAGCATCATCCTCTGCGACCCGCACCGAGCGGTCGTCGTCGGCCCGTCGCAGCTCTACGGCACACGCCTTGAGAGCCCGGACGTTCGCGCCGGCATGGCCCTGCTCATCGCCAGCCTCGCGGCCAAGGGCGAGTCGATCATCTACAACGTTCGCCAGATCGACCGCGGCTACATGAACATCGACAAGAAGCTCCAGGCTCTCGGCGCCAACATCGTCCGCGAGAACGGCTAGCCGTCTCGGGCTGAGGCATGCACCGACTGTGGTCGCTGTCTGCGCTGTACGCTGGACCTGAGCGTCCAACGCAGTAGGCTCCTGCCTATGGAGACCTCCACTACGCCCCAGCGTCAGGATCCCCGTCGCCCCCGCCGCGTCGTCGTCAAGCTTGGCAGCGCCACGCTCCGCCAGCTGGACTTCGACGCCCTCGCTCGCGAGCTCTGCGCCTTGCGCAACGAGGGGCTCGAGCTGGCGCTTGTGACCTCCGGGGCTGTCGCCTTCGGCATGGCCGCGCTGAACGTCGCGGAGCGCCCTGACAAGCTCTCCGACATCCAGGCCCTCGCGGCCCTCGGGCAGGTCGATCTCATGGCGCGCTACCGCGCCGCGTTCGCCGCCTACAGGATGACCTGCGGCCAGGTCCTACTGACCCATGAAGCACTCAGCGACCGTCGGCATTTCCTCAACATTCGTCATGCCTTGCACGGCCTGCTGGCACGCGACGTCATCCCCATCGCCAACGAGAACGACACCGTGGCAACGGAGGAGCTCCGCTTCGGCGACAACGACCGACTCGCCGCCGCTTTCGCGACCGTGATCGATGCCGATCTGGTCATCCTGCTCTCCGACATCGATGCGCTCTACGACGCCGACCCTCGCCAGAACCCCGACGCGACCCCGATTCGAGAGGTCTCGGTGATCGACGACACGCTCTTGGCGGTTGCAGGATCCGCGGGATCCAACGTTGGCACCGGCGGGATGGCACCGAAGCTCGCCGCCGCACGCGTCGCCATGGACGCCGGCATCCCGCTCGTGCTCACCAGCGGTCACGACCCCGCTGTGCTTCGTCGAATCCTGGAGGGAGAGCCGGTCGGAACCCGCTTTGTTCCGAGTGTTGACCGCATGGACCGCCGTCGCCACTGGATCGGCTACCTGAGCAAGCTCCAAGGCTCCATCGTGGTCGACGACGGGGCGTGCAAGGCGCTGACCGACCGCGGCTCTAGCCTCCTCCCCATTGGCGTGACCTCGGTGACCGGCCCCTTCGTGCGCGGAGACGCGATTGCCGTGCTGCGGGCAGACGGCACCGAGCTCGGTCGCGGTCTCGTGAGCTACGACTCCGAGACACTCATCCGGGTCCAAGGCCTCCGCTCTGCCGACGTTCGCGCTCATGTCGGTCAGGACACTCCCGACGCCGTCATCCATCGAAACGACCTGGTGTTCACCACCCACTCCACGAGGCCCGAATGAGACCGCGCGCGACCGTGCCCACACTGCGGGAGTCGATTCGCGCCAAGCGTTCCGGACAGCGCGTCTTTCTCGAGGACCCTGAGCGGCGCGTGCGCGTTCCCATCGACACGCTGACCCTCAAGATTGTCCAAGAGCTCGCGAACGCTCCCCAGACGCCTGGTGCCTTGTGCAAAGCCGTTGGTGCACCACGGGTCGAGGTCCACCGCCGCGTCGTGTTGCTCAATCGCCACGCACTGCTGACCACCCCACGTTCCTCCAGTCAGGTGGAGGTCTGCACATCTGCCGCGGCGCTGCCGAAAGCGAGTGCTGCCGAGCTCGCCGCGACCACCCTCAACGCCCCGGCGGAGCTTCAGCATGGCTGTGTTGCTTGCGGCGCTTGCTGCCATGGAAGCGACATCGGCCCGCTCTCTGAGACCGAGCTTGGACACATCGCTGCGGTCGACTGGAGCGAGCACTTACCGAGCCACATCGACACCTCCGCACTGGTCCGCCAGGTCCCGGACGGTCGCGGCGGCGAGGTCGCACTGACCGCGCAGCACCAGGGACGGTGCGTGTTTCTCGATGGCGACAAGCTCTGCACGATCCACCGGGTCGCTGGTCCCGAGAAGAAACCCATTCCATGCCGTCAGTTCCCCTACACACTCACCCGGACGCCCAACGGCATCGACGTGAGCTTTTCCACCGAGTGCCGCGCTTGGTGGCGTGCTCGTGCCGCCGGCGAGCCCGTCGCCGACGAGCTCGACAGCATCCGGGCGCTGCTGAGCGACGGTGGGCGCGTGCTCTCGTTGCCAAGTCCGGTGCCGCTCCACGACGGGGTGGACTGGAGCTTCGAGCAGTGGTCGGCCTTTCGTGACGGCTGGCTCCAGACCGTTCGCGACGCGGCGACCTACGACGAGCTCGTCTTGGCGGTGATCACGCCTGTGGTGGACGCTTGGCGCACCCACGAGGCCGCGCACGCCGAGTCCGAGTACTTCGCGACCCGCGACGCGTGGGGCATTCCGGCGTCCGATGGCGATGTCCTGAGCTGGTTCAAGTCTGCAAGCGCCCAGCTGCACGAGCGCTGTCGCAGCGCCTACAAAGACCTCGCCGACGCATACCGAGAGACCGAAGAGCTCCAGCAGGCCGACCGCGTCGAGCGACTTGCTTGGGCCGTGGACGCGCTCTTCAACGGTCGGCGCGTCGACGATCTCAAGCGCTGGGAGCACGAGCTGACCGTCTGGCGCGAGATGGTGCTGGCGTCCATCTACAGCCACGAGCCCGTCCGCCGCGGTGGCTTGCTGCGTGGGACCGCGACCCTCGCCTGGCGCCTCATCACCGGACGCTTGCTCGCGGGGTTGACCGCCGAGTCGTCGATGCGCGCCCGGACTGAAGAACAGGACGTCGGCGACGCGATGGTGCTGGTGTCGAAGCTTCCCCGCGGTACCGCCTATGAGCGGCTTATCGCTTCGCTGGGCGACACCTGGACCAACGTGATGCTCTTCAACGCGCTGGCGGTCAGCGGCACGGCGCCACCGGTCGGACGCCGGCTGCTGTGAGTGCGCTCCACAACGACGCGGACGGCGGTTGGCGGCGTCGCGCGTTGACAGTGTCGTCCCACGGCCTAACATCGCGCGCATCGTGAACCCAGCGATGGTGTTTTGCGTTGTACCTGCTGCGGCGGGTCGCTAGAGTCCGCCCGCGTCGAGCATTGCTCGTCTTGGCTACGTGTGTTTCGGAGGAATCATGACCCGCTACTTTGTCCCGTTTGCCCTCGGTCTCGTCCTGTCGCTCGGAAGTGCGGCTTGTGGCGGTGGCAAGAAGGCCAATCCCGCCAAGGTCGGAACGCCGGCTGCCGGCACCCCAGAAGGCAAGGCCGCCGCGACGCCGGAAGGCAAGACCGGTGAGGCGCCAGCCAAGCCGACCGCGATCACCAAGACCAGCGGAAAGACCCAGGCCGACACGACCAAGCGCATCACCGGACCGGTCGCCAAGGTCAACGGCGTCGCGATCAACTCCAAAGAGTTCTACGACGAGCGCGACAAGATCACCGCTCGCGGTGCAAAGATCCCGGCCGACCGCCTGGCCCGCATCGAGCAGAACATCCTCAAGCGCCTCATCGAGAAGCAGCTGATCGACCAAGCCGTGAAGAAGCAGTCGGTCGAGGTCCCGGCTGCGGATATCGAAGCCGGCTTCGCCGAGTACAAGAAGCGCTTCCAGAACGAGGAGCAGTTCCAGAACTACCTCAAGCACGGCCGGGTCACGAAGGGCTCGATCGAGGCGCGCATCAAAGATCGTCGCGCCCTTGAGCTGCTGCTCGAGAAGCGCGGAGACATGAAGGTCACCGACGCTGAGGCACAGGAGTTCTACAAGAAGAACGAGCGCTTCTACACTGACAAGGCCGGCATCCGTGCCTCCCACGTCCTCATCAAGGTCCCGCAGAAGGCGGGCAAAGAGGAAGAGGACAAGGCCATGGAGAAGATCAAGGCCGCCCAGGCGGAGATTGCGAAGGGCACGGACTTTGGCGAGGTCGCCAAGAAGATGTCGGAAGGCCCGTCCGCACCCAAGGGTGGTGACCTCGGCTTCTTCGGCGCTGGCCGCATGGTCAAGCCCTTCGAAGAGGTCGCCTTTAAGATGGAAAAGGACACCGTGTCCGAGCCTGTCCGCACCCGCTTCGGCTTCCACCTCATCAAGGTCACCGACAAGCGCGAGGACCGGAAGAAGCCGTTCGCCGAGGTGAAAGAGCAGATCGTCAAGAGCCTCAAGAACAAGAAGTTCTTCACCGAGCGTCGCAAGCTCCTCGCCGAGGAACTTCTCGACCTTGGCGTCCTTCTCGACCTTGGCGTCCTTCGCAAGCTCCTCGCCGAGCTTGAGAAGGACGCCAAGGTCGAGAAGTTCATCGCCGAGCCGCCGCCCGCGCCGAAGCGTCGTCCTGGCGCTCACGGTCACGGCCACGGTCCTGGCAGCAAGGCAGGCCACGCTCACCCCGCGGGCCGTCGCGCACCCAAGCACCCGATGCCGCATGACGCGCCGAAGGTGAAGGTCAAGCCGCCAACGCCTGCGCCCGCGCCTGCGCCGAAGTAGCGCTAAGGCTCGAACGCCACAGGGGCCCCGGGACTTGTCTCGGGGCTCTCTGCGTTCTGAGACCGCGTGGCGGACGCACCGGATCTTCTACGGCCCGACAGGACTCCAATGACCACAACAGCAACCACAGTCGGGCTCGCCACGCTCCTCATCGTCGGCGCCTGCAGCACGACGCACGGGGTGCACGGCGATCACGGCGAGCACGGCGAGGATAGCGAGCACGGCGAGCACGGGGAACATCGGGTCAACGGCCCGGTGGCTACGGTCAATGGGGCAGCGATCGACGCCGAGACGTTCTACGCGCAGCGCGACAGAATCGTGGTCCGCGCGGGTCAGCTCCCCATCCAGCGACTCGCTCGCATCGAGTCGACGCTCCTCAAGCGCATGATTGAAGAAGAGCTCATCGACCAAGCCGTGCAGAAGGCGTCGATCAAGGTCTCCGCTGACGACGTCGCAGCCGGTCTCACCGCGTATCGCCAGCGCTTCACGAGCGACGCGCAGTTTCAGCGCTACCTGGTAAAGAGCAACCTCACCGCCGCGGACATCGAGGCCCGGGTGACGGCACGTCGTGGGCTTGAGCTATTGCTTGAGCAGCGAGGTGCTATCGGTGTCAGCGATGACGAGGCTCGGGCCTTTTACACCACCAACGAGCACGTCTATGTCGACGAGGCCGGCGTCCGGGCATCCCATCTCCTGATCAAGCTGCCCCAGCGGGCCGACAAGCAGCAGGAGGCGGTAGCCATGGGCAAGATTAGAGCTGCTCAGGCTCAGCTCGCAGCGGGTGCCGACTTCGGAGAGGTGGCAGAGGACATGTCGGAAGGGCCGTCGTCGGTGAAGGGCGGCGATCTTGGGTTCTTCGGCCGCGGCCGGATGGTCAAGCCCTTCGAAGACGTCGCTTTCAAGCTGCCCCAAGGCACCGTGTCCGAGCCGGTCCGAACACGCTTCGGCTTTCACCTCATCAAGGTGACAGACACGCGCGAGTACAAGAGAAGGGCGTTCGAAGACGTCAAAGACACCATCGTTGCGAGCCTCAAGAAGAAGAAGTTCTTCACCGCGCGTCGCGTGCTCGTCGCCGAGCTGAAAGAACGCGCCGTCATCGAGACGTTCATCGCCGAGCCAGCGCCAGAGCCGGAGCGCCGACCCACATCGCATCAACACGGCGCTGGGCACGACTCGCACGGTCCGTAGCCGCGCTTAAAGCAACGAACAGCAGTATCCAACCGTTCGGTGCTCGAGAGCGCCAATCTGCTGGACCCGCTCTTGAGCCGCTTACCGGGGGCATCGTGTGCAGCTGAAGTTCCTCGCAGCGACCGCGGTATGGCCACCGGCGCCGCAGATCTGCCGGTCAGAGCCTGGTCCTCTCAAAAAGGGCTGGCTAGACCCCCTAGGAAGCATCTTAGGGATCGCGACCAGCCAGGGTTCGTCTCGGCGGCTTCGATCCGTTCTGAGCACCGATGTGGCACCGATGCGGCTATCCGTTCGCAACGGACTCGCCGGGCATGGGCCTTGACCGGTTGGCGCAGTCGGCGTCGAGGCCCAGGACTGAGGAACGGCCTCGACGCAACCGCCGAGCAACGCGTTCAGTTCGTCGTGAAGTCAGCTAGTTGGCGGTCTTCAGCTGCTTGATGCGGGCGGTGATCTTTGCAAGCGCCGCGGTGTGGCGTGCGTCCTCACGGGTTCTGAGCTCCTTGACCTTGTCGGCAAGGCCGTCGACGTCGCCACTGTTGGCGATGTCCTCAAGGCGCTCGATCTTGGCGAGTCGCTTGGCGTGCTTTCGGTGCTCTCGACGCAGCCTGCGCTCTGCTCGCTTCGCTCGCCGCTTTGTCGGCTGTTTGACGGTCTGACCGTTGGCGGTTGCTGCTTCCTTTCGGGCCGCACGCTTCGCCTGGCGCTTGGCGCGCCGCTCCGCACGCTTCGCGGCTCGCTCCGGGCTCATGGTGCCGCCACCTGGCGCACCGTCGACGCCGTGCTTGCCCATGCCGCGCTTGCCCTTGCCGCGCTTGCCGCGTAGCGCTTGGAGCTCGCTCCGCGCAGTCGCCAGCTCCGCTTCCGAAGTGCTGACGCTGCTCCGAGCAGCCTCGACTGCGCCAGAGCCGCTGTCGCCGGCGTTTGCGAGCGCAGCTTCAAGCGCCTGCTTATTCTTCTTGAGCTGGCTTCGTGCGGCTTTGACTCTCGCACGTGCGGCCTTCCGCTTGGCCTTTCGTTCCGCGCGCACCTCGGGGCTCACTTCCGTCGGGGCGGGCACCGCGTCGGTGGCTGCGGGAACCGCTGCGGGCACAGCGGGGGGCGGCTCTGCGAGGGCCTGCCCACTGGCAAGGCCGACGATCGAGAGCGTCAGAGTGAGAGTCTTCAGTTGTTTCAGCATCGTGCCTCTTCTGAAAAGCGGGTCGCGGCGAGCGTATCAGACCCGCCCGGCCATCAAAACACTCCGCAGGACCAACCCATGCCGCAAGCGCTCTTTCCGGCTACGGCTTTCGCGATGCACTCGTCAGCGGTCGAACTCGGCCACACCCCGCTCCCTGCGGCAACGACCAGGCGCTTCGCTAGAGCGCGATGCCCAACACGAGATAGCCAGCCATCGCGACGGCCGCGACGACCAAGGCGTAAGGAAGCTGGGTGCGTACGTGGTCGATGTGGTCGGTGCCGGCCGCCATCGACGACACCAGCGTGGTGTCGGAGATCGGCGAGCAGTGGTCGCCAAACACACCACCGCCGAGGACGGCGCCAATGGCTGCTTCGGGGGGGACACCGAGCACCGCCGCCATGGGCACTCCGATGGGGATCATGATCGCGAACGTGCCCCACGACGTGCCGGTGGAAAAGGCCACGGCGCACGCGAGCACAAAGAGCAACGGCAGCGTGAGCGCGCGTGGCAAGCCATCGGCAGCTATGCCCGCCATGTAGTCTCCGGTCCCCAAGACCTTGGCGACATCACCGATGGCAAATGCAAACACGAGCAGCGTGACCAGCGGCAGGAGCGCGCCGAAGCCCTTAAAGAAGAGGTCGGTGGCTTCGCGGCCCGTGACGATGCGTTGGGTGAGGCTCAAGGTGATCGCGACCGCTGTTGCGAGCATCACCGCCCACAGCACGGACGTCGACCCAGAGCCCGCGAGCATGTCGCCCTCACCAGTGATGTAGAGTCCAACCGGCATCATCACGACCAGCGTCAGGATCGGCAGCACGAAGTTGATGGCGCGATGGGGGACGCCTTCGGGGGCCTGGAGCTCCATCACTTCGGGCGCGATCACCGGCTCTGCGCCAGGTCGGAGTACGTCTCCGGTGGTCGCCACGCGTTCGTCAGCCGTCTTCATCGGCCCGAAGTCCTTGCGCCACCAAACGATGACGACCAGCGAGAACACGAGCGTGAGGATGGGGTAGAAGTTGTAGGTCATCGACCCGAGCAAGATCTCGATGGGCGCCTCGAAGCCCTCCTTCGTCAGCAGGCCGTCGATGTAGGCACCCCACGCGTTGAGCGGGATGAGCACGCAGATCGGCGCTGCCGTCGCGTCACAGAGGTACGCGAGCTTTTCGCGCGACAAACGCTGCTGGTCGAAGATGGGTCGGCTCACGGCGCCATTGACCAACGACGTGATCGAGGACTCAACGAACACCACCACGCCAATGAGCCAAGACAGCAAGAGCGCTCGCCGCTGGTTGGTGATGAGCTTGCGCGAGCGGATCCATTCCACAAAGCCCTGCACCCCGCCCGAATACTGCGTGAACGCGATCAATGCCCCGACCATGGCCGAGAACAGGATGACCTTGGTGTTGTAGCCACTCTCGAACACGCGGACAACGGCGTTGATGGTGGCTGCAAGCGCCTCGAAGAACGCGAAGTCGTGGAGGATCAGCCAGCCGAGGAACACACCGAACGCCAGGGCGATGTAGACTTGGCGCGTCAGAATCGCCAACACGATGGCCAGGACAGGCGGCAGCACCGACAGCCAGGTGCCCACGTGCGAATAGCTCTCTACGACCTCCATGGATCGGGTCCTCGGCTGCTTGTGACAGGCTTCATGACGGGTTCCTCCGTGTGGTCCAGGCTCGGATCTAGCGCGTTACTTGCCGATACAGAACGCGCTGAACAGCCGGTCCAAGACGTCTTCGATGGTGCTCAAACCGACGAGATCTCCAAGGGCATCCGTGGCGTCTTGAATGTCGACGGCGGCAAGCTCGCCGGGCGCATGCTGAGAGAGCAGGGCGGCCGCCCGGTCGAGCGCGTCGCAGGCGGTCTCGAGGGCGACACGCTGTCTCTCTCGGCCAATCGCGAGTCCCGAGCCGTGAATCTCGCCAAGCGCCAGTGCGCCAACGATCCGCTCCAGCAAGGCATCGAGCCCCGCACCCGTCGTCGCGCTCACGTCCGCGGCTGGGTAGAGGTCCGCCTTCGTGCGTACCTGCAAGATCGGCGCGGCCGTCTGAGGGGCGAGCTCAGCGCTTGCGCTCGTGTCCGCGCCATCAATGACGTGCAGCACGATGTCTGCGAGCTCGACCTGGCGCTTGGCCCGTCCGACCCCGGCAGCCTCGACCGGGTCATCGGTCTCACGAATCCCCGCGGTGTCCACGAGGACCAACGGCACACCCGCCGCGACGATGGCCTCTTCCACCGTGTCGCGGGTCGTGCCTGCGATCGGTGTCACGATGGCGCGGTCCTCGTGGCATAGAGCGTTGAATAGGCTCGACTTCCCGGCGTTGGGCGCGCCGACCAGCGCCACGCGAGCTCCCTCGCGGGCAAGACGGCCGCGTCGGTACGTGTCGGTGAGCGCCCTCAGCTCGCTGCTGACCGATCGGAGGTCCTCGGCGATGGTCTCGGGATCGATGAGAGGAACGTCCTCGTCGACGAAGTCGAGGTTCACCTCAATCCGAGCACGCGCGTTGAGCACCCGGTCGCGCTGGGTCATGATCAGCGCGTAGAGGCCGCCCTCGAGGTGCGCCCGTGCCTGCGCCAGCGCCACGTCGGTCTTGGCCGCGACCATGTCGGCGACGGCTTCCGCCCGCGTGAGGTCGAGCTTGCCGTTGAGGAACGCACGACGGGTGAACTCGCCAGGCTCGGCCGGCCGGGCTCCCGCTTGATAGCACACCTCCACCGCGCGCTTGAGTCCCAAAGCACCGCCATGCAGGTGCAGCTCAACCACATCCTCGCCTGTGTACGAACGCGGACCTGGCATCACGACAGCAAGTCCCTCATCGACGCGCTCACCCGCCGCCGTGACCCACCAGCCGTGGTAGAGCGTGCGTGGGGTCGGCGCGTCGGGCCACCCTTGAAAGTGACGCACGACGATGTCAGCGGCGCGGGGGCCGGAGATGCGGATGATGCCGACGCCACCACCGGCCGCGCTGGCGACCGCCGCAATCGTGTCGTCGGCGTCACAGCCATGCAGCAGTTCGCTATCGCGCCCGCGCTGACCGTCCTCAACGGCGTCGCGACTCGGGCTGTCGGCGGGAATGCTCACGGTGTCGCCTTCGCTAACGTGACGGGATTTATGACGCGATGGGGGTTCGCGCTTAAGGTGCGCAAGATGACCGACCCCGACGAGCTTTTCAACCAGGCCATTGCTGCCTACGAAAAGGGCGACCTTGCGCTCGCTAGCGACCGGCTGCAGCGCGTGGTCAACCGTAAGCCCGAAGACCACGAGGCGCTCTCGGCCCTCGCCAAGGTACGACGCGACCAGGGCGAGCTCGACGATGCCGACGCGCTCTTTTCGGCCGCCGTGCGCGTGGCTCCAGACAACGTCGAGCGCCTCATCGACCTAGCGGAGACACGCCTCGCACGCGGTAAGCGCGCAGATGCCGCGCACATCCTCAAGCACGCTCTAACCCTGGCGCCCAACAACTGGGAAGCTCTCTACCTGTTGGGAGACGCCTTCCTCGACGAAGGTCACCCGGCGGAAGCCGCCAAGGTCTATCGGCTCAGCCTCGAGATCAATCCCTTCTGCGCGGACGTGTGGCACAACCTCGCCATTGCAGCCGCCAAGCTCGGTGAGTCCGCTGAGGCGGCAGAGGCGTGGCGAAGCTACCTACGCTGCAGCCCTGAGGCCCCTGACGACGAACGAGACAAGGTCATGCTCGAGATTGCTCGGCTCAGCGGACTGAGCTGAGGTCTGCCTGCTCGCTGAGCCAGCCGAGCGCAAAAAAAAGAGCGCCGCCTCACCGGCGACGCTCTCTCGAGTCACAACGACGTAGCGCCTAGAACGTCACGTCCTGGACCGTCAGGCACGAACCACCGGGGACCGGGGTCGACTGGAACGTCGTGTCATCGATGGTGACCTCTTCCAGCTCGACACCGGTGAGCGAACCAGTGAACCCGCTGCCCGGCGCCGGGTCGGCACCGGTCACGATCATGCTGCCCGCACGCGGGACGTAGAGCTTGGCGGCGGTCGCACCGCTATCAACGACGAAGAGCAGGCACTGGTTGCACGTGGCGTAGTTGTCGTTGGGTGCGGCGGTGAAGTCGTAGGTGCCGGGGGGCGTTGCGGCAAAGAACTGAATCAAGGCCGCGTCGGGCTCGGCGCCGCCGAGGGCCGGCGTGATGTCGCTGGCGACGTAGCCGCTCTGGGCATCAAACGTCAGCGCAGTGCCGATGGTGACAGCTTCGCAGCCCGTGGTGCACTGACCAGCGGTCGTGCAGTTTTGGCCCGCCGCGCAGCCAGCGCCGCAGGTGCCGCCGCAGCCGTCGTCGCCGCAGACCTTGCCCGTGCAGTCGGGGACGCATGCTGCCGGCGCGAAGCTTGCGCTCGCGATGGTGTAGCAGGCGCCGCCCGCGACGGGGGTCGACGTGAAGTCGTTGGCGATCGTGACCTCTTGCAGCGTCACGCCGGTCAGGGAAGCGGTCAGATCGGCGCTGACCGTCGGGTCGGTGTCGATCGTCATCGAGCCTTCCGACTGGAAGAACTGCTTAGCGGCGGGGTTGACGCCATTGGGGTCGAGGTCCTCGAAGATACGGACGCACTGGTTGCACGTCGCGTAGTTGCCGTTGGTCGCGTCGCCAAGGTCGAAGGTGCCGGAGTCTGCCGCGTAGAACTCGAGCTGTAGCGTGTCCGCGTCCGCGCCGCCCACAGCCAGGCCGGTTGCCTGGTAGACGCCGTTCTGTACCGGGTCGAGGGTACCGGTCACGGTGATCGGAGTGCAGGTCGGGCCCGCCTCGCAGGCCGTTTGGCCGGCATTGCAAACCTGTCCAGCTGGGCATCCTGCACCACAGGTGCCGCCGCAGCCGTCCGAACCGCAGACCTTGCCGGCGCAGTCAGGCACGCACGCCTGCTCTTGCAGGGTGGCCGAGGCCACGGTCAGGCACTCGCCGCCGGGAACCGGGGTGCTGGAGAAGGTGTTGGCGTCGATGGTGACCTCGATGAGCTGGACGTTGGTGAGCTCCACCGTGGGGTTGCCGCTGATGGGGTTGCCCGTGACGGTCATGGTGCCGCTCTGCTGGTAGAAGAACCGGGGTGCCACGCTCTGGGCCGGGTCAACGTCGACGATCACGAGAGCGCACTGCTCGCACGTGGCGTAGTTGTCGTTGAGGCCAGCCGCGAGATCGAAGGTGCCTGCATCGTCGGCGTAGAACTCGACGCGTGCGGTGTCGGGGAACGCACCACCGAGGGCGCCGTTGAGAACGATGTTGTAGCTAGCCGCGGCGCCGCTGTTCTGGTCGACCGTCAGCGAGCCGTCGAAGCCGATGGCCGTGCAGCCGCCGGCACCCTGGCACTGACCCGCTGCGTCGCAGGTCTCCGTTCCAGCGCAGGTCCCGCAGCTTCCGCCGCAGCCGTCGTCGCCGCAGTTCTTGCCGGTGCAATCGGGCGTGCAGACGCCAACTTCGCAGTTGCCTGTCGCGTTGCAGATCTGGTCCGCAGCGCAGGTACCGCAGGCGCCGCCGCAGCCGTCATCACCGCAGGTCTTGCCCGTGCAGTCGGGGGTGCAGACGCCAACTTCGCAGTTGCCCGTCGCGTTGCAGATCTGGCCCGCAGCGCAGGTACCGCAGGCGCCGCCGCAGCCGTCGTCACCACAGGTCTTGCCCGTGCAGTCCGGCGTGCAGCCCGTGTTCTCGCACGTTGTGCCGTCAGCTGCGCACGTCAGGGGCGCCGAGCAGGTGCCGCAGGCGCCGCCGCAGCCGTCATCGCCGCAGATCTTGCCGATGCAGTCGGGGGTGCAGCCGCCGGCACAGTTGCCGGACGCGTCGCAGGTCTCGCCCGCGCCGCAGGTACCGCACGTGCCACCGCAGCCATCATCGCCGCAGGTCTTGCCGTCGCAGCTCGGTACGCAGGCAAGCTCACAGGCGTTGGTGACGGTGTTGCACTGCTGGCCTGGGGCGCAGGTACCGCAGACACCGCCGCAGCCGTCGTCGCCGCAGGTCTTGCCGGTGCAGTTGGGAGTGCACGCTGCCACGCACTGGCCCGACGCGTTACATGCAACGCCGTCCGGACAGGTGCCGCAGATGCCGCCACAGCCGTCGGTGCCGCACTGCTTGTTGAAGCAGCTCGGCGTGCAGTTCGGCTGGCACTGTCCGCTCGCGTCACAGGCGTTACCTGCCGGGCAGAGACCGCAGGAGCCGCCGCAGCCATCGGAGCCGCAGACGCGGTCGGTGCAGTCTGGGGTGCACTGTCCGTCAGGGGCGAAGACGTCGCCGGCCGTGTCCCCGCCGGTATCGCCGTCAGGCTTGTCATCAGCGCAAGCCGCTACGCTCAGCGTCAATGCGCAAAACAGCGCCATCATCAATTGCTTGGTCAACGTCATCATAGTCCCGTGAAGCGATGAGTAAAATCTGGAGCGGGAAGCTACACGTTCGGCCAACACGATCGAAGAAAAAACTGTTCGTCCCAGGTCCGTTCCTGCGAACCGCTTGGTGGCCAGGCCTCTCAACCACCGTATGTGGCGAGTTTGTCGAGCAAACATCGACAAGCCCGCCAGTCTCAAGGGCAGCGTGCGCACGCACACTGTCGACGTGAACTGTGCACAAGAGACAGCCAGCAGCTCGCTCACGCCGTGAGCGTGAGCCCCTTATAGTCCGAGCTGAACCCAGCGGCACTGAGCTGTCTCGACCATGGGCTCTGGCGGGCGGGCTCACCGTCGATCTGCTCAAGGGTCAGCATGCGGCCCTTCGCTGTACGCGCTAGCGAGACCAGCGCCGCGAAGGCGGCGATCGCTGTGGCCTCATCGCGCATCGGCTCAAACGTCGCTAGGCGGGTGCCGCGCTTGTTTGCCCAGAGCGCTAGCGCCCCGTCGACCAGGACAACGCTCGCACCAGCGGCCCGTCGTGGCTTGCTGTCGGGAGCGAGCGGCGTCGGCCACGGCAGGAGGCTGCCCCACGGGTTGGCCGGGTCGGTTGCCGCCATCACCCGCGCCGTTCGGTCGTCGCTCTCGCGGCTGGTGCGGAGCCTGTCGATCGCCCCGGGCAGCGCAAACTGCGCACCGCTCAGCCCCTCGACAAAGTAGCCCCGCCGCACGCGGCCCGTCTGCTCGAGCTCTCGCAGCATCTTATAGAGGCCCACGAAGCCGCCCGTCACCGACTCAGCTGCGGCCATCTCTTTGCTCACCACGCCGTAGCGCTCGAGCAGGGTGAACGCCAGCGCGTGGAGCCGCTCGGTCCCGGTCGTCTCGGGGTCGACCGCATCGCTGACCAAGGTCCAGCGTCCGCCGGCTGTCATGCGCGACCGGTCGCGCCGGCCTGCAGCGAGTCCGCGCCGGCCTCGACTCATGCTCGACCGCGTCGCCTTCTTCTTGCGCTTCCCACGCGCGAGCTCCCTCAGGGGCGTGAAGGTGTCGTTGGTGACCAGGCCCGACCAGACCAGATCCCACAGGCCGCGATGCAGCTCATCGCCCGACTCTGCCTTCACGCGTAGCTTCAGCTCGGTCAGAAACGACGCGCCTCGCTCGTCCAGGTGGGCACGGATGGCGTCATGGATCGGCTCGCATGGCGGGTCGTCGCCCGTGTCGGCCGTCAGCAGCACGGCTGCATGTTCACGCCGGTAGAGCGCCACCCGACCGTCGCGCTGGCCGAGCGATCCGCGTCCGACCCACACGAGCTGGCCCATCGCTCCGAGCTCGTCCAGCATGCTCGGGTGGTAGTCGCGCACGCGGGCTGGGAGGATGCGTCCTTCGAGCTCCGACCACGGCAGAGGCTGTCCCTCAAGCTGCTCGATGACGTCGAGCAGTCGGGTTCGCCCGCTCTTCGGCGAGGTCAGGCCGTGGAAGTCAGCGAGGTAGCGACCAAGCACCGCAGCGTCCACAGGCTCGACGGCCTTGCGCAGCTTCGCAAGCGTGCGGCGTCGGATGCGGCGCAAGACCTCTGGGTCGCAGTACTCTTGACCCGAGAGGCCAGGGCGAAAGCCGCCCTCCAGCACACGCCCCGCGCCGACCAGCTGCTCCAGCACAAGCCGCACTGGCTCAGGGTGCAGGTCAAACGCGAGTGCTGCCTCTCGCAGGGAAAAGGGCCCATGGGTCCGCGCATAGCGCATCACGAGTGCCTCAAGCGGTCGCTCGGACGCCTCCAAGAAGGCCTGAGGAATCCCGCTCGGCGGCATCGCGCCTAGCGCATCACGGTAGAGTCCGGCGTCCTCGGCGGCCACCCAGCGAAGCGCGCCCGCGACGCGAAACTCGACGATCCGCCGTGCCTCGCTCAAGGCGCTGATCCACGCGCTCGGGTCGTCGGCGCAGCGTGCCGCAATGCCGGCCTCATCCAGCGCACCCAACCGCCTCAGCATGTCGTGGAGCGCGTCGGCGTGCCGCGCGTGCCGCTCGCTGGTGAGGTGCTGCAGCTCCTCCTCGACCGACGTGATGGTCGCTCGGTCCAAGAGGCTCCGCAGCTCATCTTGGCCCAGCAGCTCGCGTAGCAGGTTCTTGTCGAGCGTCAGCGCCTGGACCCGGCGCTCGGCGAGCGGCGCGTCGCCTTCGTAGAGGAACGCCGCCACATAGGCAAAGACCAGCGAGCGCGCAAAGGGCGATGCCGTTGGGGTCTCGGCCTCGACAACAACGATCTCACGCCGCTGAATCTGCCCGAGCAGGTCGGTCAACGCGCCGAGATCAAAGACGTCCTTGAGGCAGGCGCGGTAGGTCTCGAGGATCACCGGAAACGCCGGATAGCGCCGGGCCACCGCCATGAGGTTTTGTGCTCGCAGGCGCTGCTGCCACAGCGGCGTCCGACCCTTGGCGTTGCGCCGCGGCAAGAGCAGCGATCGCGCCGCGTTCTCGCGGAACATGGCGGCAAAGAGCGCCGACTCCGCCAAGCGCTCGACCACGATCTCTTCAAGCTCCTCAGGCTCGATCATGAGGTCGGAAAAGCTTGGCACCTCGTCGGTGTCGGCAAAGCGCAGCACCAAGCCGTCATCGCTCCACATCGTCTGAACGTTGAAGCCCGCCCGGGCGCTCAAGATCCCCTCGAGGGCGAGTGCCCATGGCGCGTGGACCCGCGCACCAAAAGGCGTCAGCAGGCAAACACGCCAGTCGCCGAGCTCGTCGCGAAAGCGTTCCACCACGATCGTGCGGTCGGTCGGAAGCGCGTCGGTCGCCTCTCGCTGCTCGTCCACATAAGCCAGGAGGTTTTTGCGCGCGAGCGCATCGAGCGGCGTCTCAGCCGCGAGCCAGCCGTCTTGGGCCTTCGCGGGGAGCGCATCGAGCTCGCGCAGGAACGCACCGATGGCCCGTCCCGTCTCGATCGGTCGACCGGGCCCATCACCATGCCAAAAGGGTAGCTTGCCGGGTTCGCCTGGGGCCGGCTCGACGATGACGCGGTCGCGCGTGATCTCCAAGATGCGCCACGTCGACGCCCCGAGAAAGAAGGTCTCTCCCGAGCGCGCCTCGTAAACCATCTCCTCATCCAGCTCGCCCACCTTGGGGCCGTCAGGGCCAATGTGCACCCCGTAGAGACCGCGATCGGGAATGGTCCCGCCGTTGATCATCGACACAAAGCGGGCCCCCTTGCGCCCGCTCAGGGTGTTGGTCGCCCGGTCCCAGTTGATGCGAGGCCGAAGGTCGGCGAACTCGGTGGATGGGTAGCGCCCGCTCAGCATGTCGAGGACCGCCTCGAACGCGTCGTCGCTCAGCTCGCGATAGGGATAGGCGCCGCGCACGACGGCTTTGAGCTCGTCGACGCGCCAGTCGGCTGTGGAGCACATCGCGACGATCTGCTGCGCAAGCACGTCGAGGGCGTTCGTCGGGACAGCGATCGACTCGATCTCGCCGCTGATCATTCGACGTGCGATGACCGCGCTCTCGAGGATGTCGCCGCGAAACTTCGGAAAGATCTTGCCGCGGGAGACTGCGCCCACATGGTGACCGGCCCGCCCGATACGCTGGAGCCCACGCGCCGTCGAGTCCGGCGACTCGACCTGCACAACCAGGTCGACAGCACCCATGTCGATGCCGAGCTCCAGGCTCGACGTCGCGACAATGGCCCTTAGCTGCCCGCTCTTTAGGGTCTCCTCGATGGTGGTTCGCTGACGGTGTGAGATCGAGCCGTGGTGCGCACGCGCGAGGACATCGACGTCGGGTAGGGTGCCTTCCGATCCAGCAATTGATTCGTCCTCAAGCGGCCGCGCGAGCATCTCCTCGTGCATGTCGTTGAGTCGCTGCGCCAGCCGCTCGGCCAGGCCGCGCGAGTTTACGAACACAATCGTCGAGCGATGCTGCATTACCAGCTCGTAGATGCGCGGCTCGATCGCTTGCCAGACGCCGGTCTTCGGCACGTTCTCTGTCTGCTCGCGCTCACCGGCACGCGCGATTGCCAAGATGCTGCCGCTTTGCTCGGAGGCGGGCTGGCGGTTTGGCTGGGTCATGTCGTCGAGCGGGACGATGATCTCTAGATCGATCTTTGGCGGCTCGCCCGCGTCGATGATGGTCGCTGGTGTCGAGCCCGTCAGGAACGCCGCCACCGTCTCGGGTGGGCGGACCGTCGCCGAGAGGCCCACGCGCTGGGCGGGCGTCTCCTGCAGGGCGCGCAGCCGCTCGAGCGACAGCGCCATGTGCGTGCCGCGCTTGGACGGCGCGATCGCGTGGATCTCGTCGATGATGATGGTGTGGGCACTGACCAGGTTCTCGCGCGCCTGGCCGCCCAGGAGCAGGTAGATGGACTCGGGCGTCGTCACCAAGATGTCGCCAGGCTTCTTGAGCTGTCGCCGACGCTCCTGCTGGCTGGTGTCGCCGGTTCGCACGTCGACCTGGATTGGCGCCATGTCGATGCCGAGCCGCTCGGCAGCCAGGCCAATGCCGTAGAGCGGCGCTCGGAGGTTCCGCTCGACGTCATAGACAAGCGCCTTGAGCGGCGAGATGTAGATGACGCTGTAGCCGGTCTTCGCGGGCTTGGTGCGCTTCTTTCGCTGGGCGCGCGCCTCGGCGTAGGCTTCAGCTTCTGCCCGCGCGGCCGCCCGCGCCGTGTCGCAAGCGATCTGGTCGATCGCGTAGAGAAACGCCGCGAGGGTCTTGCCGCTCCCCGTTGGCGCGATCAGCAGGACGTCTTGGCCCGTGGCAATGGTCGGCCAGCCGCGCGCCTGGACCGTTGTGGGTGCTGTGAACGCACCCTCAAACCATGCGCGCGTGGCTGGGCCGAAGGCCGACATCGCGCCAGCAACGTCGTTGCTTTCTGAGGGCTTGGCTGTCGTTGCGGAGTCGGTCACGTCCTGCGCACCTGTTCAGTGGACGGTGACTATCTCCCGATGTGACTCAAAAGATCCAGCGATGTGTTGTATGTGACCGGCAGGCGAGGGCCGTGCGCTGTCGCGTCTGGCTCACCCACACGATCGGAGGATAGATCCATGGTCTCGATGAGAACTTACCTACCGCTTGCAGCCGCGCTGGCGCTGGCTGGATGCGACAAAGAGAGCGGCGCTGACAAGACGGCTTCCGACAAGGCCGCTGCCACGGCCACAGCCAAGACTGCCGACGGGGACAAGCAGGCCGCTGACAACAGCAAGAAGGCTGCCGATGGCGACAAGAGCGCTGCCAACGGCGACAAGCGTAAGGGACCTCCGCGCGGCAAGGGTGATGGAACGAACTACATCAAGGCGAGTGTGCCCGCCGATGGGGTCGAGATCGCGCTCAAGGACCGCCTCGATGGCACCACGAGCGAGTACTGCATCGACATCAAAGGCGGGCGCGAGAACGTGAACCCCGCCAATGGGCTGCAGGCGCACACCTGCTACAGCTACACCGGCAAGCTCGGCACCGATCAGGTCTTTGCCCCGGCGCACTTTGCCAAGAATGCGCTCTACCTGCCGGCCTTTGAGGTTTGCGTGACGGCGGCTTCACTGACGGCCGGTGGTGACATGAAGCTCGCCGCCTGTGACGGCAGCGACGCCCAGAAGTTCAAGTTTGTTGGCGAGGGCACGATCACGTCGATCAAGAACCCTGAGCTCTGCGTGACCGCTGAGGGCGCGACGCGCACAGGTCGATCGAAAAAGCACCAGATGAAGCCGCTGACGCTCGAGACCTGCTCGAAGGCCAAAGCAGCGTCGCAGACCTGGTTCACCCGCAAGGCCACGAAGTAGAGCGCGGCGGCACGTTGCGGGCGCTTCCGCACGTGCCGCTTTCTCCCTCACGTTGCGCTCAGCTGCGGGCGCGCAGCGGTGGAATCTCAAGCTCCTGGCGCAGCTCATCGAGCGGCTGCTCCCAGCGGTCTTCCCAGATCACGGTCGGGAGGTACGCCGCGCGCTTGCCACGGCGATAGCCCTCGGCGACGAGGCTCGGTAAGTTCGGCTGCTGCGGGAGCCACCGGAGCGTACCGACCAGCGCGATGAGCGCCGGACTGGGCATGTTTGTCTGCGCCCACGAGAACGCGAGCAGCGGCAGCTCGCCATCGACCTCGGTCCCATAGCCGGTCACCACATGCCAGATGTCGTGGCACTGGCGCATGCGCTGAGCGACGAACCCCACCATCTCGGGCAGTCCGGGCGGGCGCCGAAAGATGTCCGGGGTCAGGCCACGGCTGTCGAGAAAGCGCGCGTAGGCCCCGCCGAGGGTGGTCTCAGGGAGCGCGCGCAGCGCGTCGTAGTCGACGGTGTCGGTGTCGATCGACGGCTGCTCTTTGACCAGGCGCATCCCGTCATCGTTGCCCGTGAAGGCCGCGAGGAACTGAGGGAAGCGTGCGTGGTTGACCGCGAGGCCCAACACAAAGACCTGCGACGTGTCTTCGGGGTCGGCCATCAGCTTTCGCAGTGCACCCACTCCCATCTTGGCGCGAGCGAGCGGCCCGCCGTCAACGGCGAGGCTGGCGGCAGCGAGCTCGTCGGCCCGATAAACGGTGGGGTCGCTGTGGGGCGTCGTTGCGTGTTGCATCTCGAACCTCCTTATTGGCACTACCACCAATAAGAGCGTCTCAGCCTATTGTCAACCCTGCCAACAGGAAAGTCTGGTACGCTCCGGCCATGTCGTCGCCTCCCACCACCAAGCGCGTGCGCCGGACCCCGGACCAGGCGCGCAAGCTCATCCTCGACACCACCCTCGCGCAGGTTGCCGAGCGTGGTCCCCAGGACATTGGTCTCAAAGACATTGCCAAGGCCGCCGGCATCAGCCACGGGCTTGTGTCTCACTACTTCGGCACGCTCGAAAACCTCATCGAAGAGGCGTTCTCGCTCCACATCCGTGGAATGCGTGAGACGATGCTGGTCCGCCTGCGCCAGGACCCGGTCGACTCCGTCGCGAGCTGGGTCGACCACCTCTTTGCGATCGTGACCCACCCGCTCCACGGCCGGCTCATCGCCTGGTCGCTGATCACCGGACGCGCCGCCGACCCCGACTTCATCACGCGGCGTGAGGGCGGTCTCGGTACCGCCGCCGCGATCCTCGCCAGCCGCTTCCCGGAGGTACCGCGCGAGTCGATCGACTACGCGGTCGTCTTCGCTGTCTCCACCGCCGTCGGCTACTCAACGGCCGGCGACATCTTCTGGGACAGCATCGGTCAGACCATCACCGACGCCCGCTCAGCCGAGCTACGTCGTCTGCTCTCGGACGCGCTCCACGCGCTCTTTGCCGGCGAGACCTCGTCGTGACGGCTGCGCCAACCGCGCAACAGATCGCGCGAAAAGAGGAGCGTCGCCAGGCTCAGGGCCTCGGCGCGGTCTCAACCGACACCCAGCCTCTCGCCGATGGCGTTGCCTGCTGGGCCGGGATCAAGAGCTGGGCCAACCGGGTCGTCGGCGTCGGCATGGCGGACGCAGCGGTTGACGACGGGCTCATCGACCGAGCCGAGGCGTTCTATCTCGACCGAGGCACACCCGAGTGTCGCTTCGAGCTCTGCGCCTATACCCATCCCTCGCTGGTCAAAAACCTCGGTGAGCGGGGCTACGCGCTCAGTGAGTTCGAGCTGGTCTACGGGCTCACGCTGCCCGAGGATCCTGAGCAGGCCTTCGCGATGCTCGCGCCGTACCCCCCGGGCGTGACCATCGAGCAGGTCGACCGCACCGACGTAGACGCCGTCAACACCTACATCCACCTCAACTTCCGCTCCCAGGCGATCCCCGATGTAGGCGCCCCACCGGCTGACGACATCCCAAAGCCCGACCCGGACGCCATCGAGCTCTACCGACGCATCGTGTGCCACCCGCAGGTCGACAGCTTCCTAGGCTACGTCGACGGCGAGGTCGCCTGCAGCGGCGCGATGGAGGCGGTCGACGGCCACGGCTGCTTCTTCAGCGCTGCGACCTCGCCGGCGTTCAGGCGACGAGGTCTCCACGGCGCGCTCTTTAGCGCCCGTGTCCGAAGGGCCATCGAGACCTCCACAAGGACCCTCGTTGTCGCGACGGCACCCGGCGGACCGACCGAGCGAAACGCCCAGCGCAAGGGCTTCACGCCTCTCTACACCCGGGCGCTCTTCGGCAGGGCCCTCGAGGAATAGTTAGACCGGATCGGGGCCATCATCCGTTCTGTTTGACTCAATCAAACGAACGGTAGGTTCCCAATGTCGACGCGAAACTTCCTGACCGCGGTCATCTCTGTCCTCACGATGGCGGTTGCAGCCTCTGCGGGCTGCGGTGCCGCTGAACAACAGCCTGGTCAAGTGGTGGCGCCTGCCGACCAGCCTGCAGAGTGCGGCGAGCTCTACGGTCACGGCTGCGAGTGGATCTTCTACGGTCACGTCGTGCACGACAGCAACCCGCTCGCACGGGGTTGGGTGTGTCAGTGGCAAGCGCGACCAGGCGACTCCAAGCGTGCCGTTCACGGTTCCGGCCCGCTCCCAAAGTGCGTGCCGGAGTGCTGTGGTCCCAAGCCGCCCCTTCCGGAGGGCTACACCGAGGACATGATTCGCGGTTAGCGCTGTCATGCGTCGGTCGCTGGGGTGGCGACACAAAGAGAATATTTCTTTTGGCGGTGCGTCGGCCAATCTCGTTTTCAAACGGAGGATAGGTTCCATGTCGATCTTGAGAAAAAAGTCTCAGTGTCTCATTGCCGCCCTTGGCGTTGCGGTGGCTCTCGCTGGCTGCACGACGAGCGGGACCGGACAAGCACAGGACCAAGAGGTCGGTCTCGCAGAGAACGCCGCCGTTTGCGGCGAGCTCGAGGGCCGCAGCTGCGAGTGGTTCTTCATCGGTACGCAGGTACACTCGCCGAACCCGCTCGCGCCAGGCTGGGTGTGCGATTGGCCACCGCGGGCAGGTGACACGAAACGACTCGTCGATGAATCGGGTCTGGTGCCGAAGTGCGTTCCCGAGTGCTGCGGGCCCAAACCGGCGCTCCCAGAAGGCTATACCGAGGATATGATCCGCAAATGACGTGCAACGAGCAGGTTGGATTGCAGCCCGAGGTTTGCGAGATCGGCAGGCTAACGGTGCTGGTCGACCAGGATGGGGTTGCCGTCGGGGTCGATGATGACAAACGACGCCGGGCCGGTGGTTGAGGCGTCGGCTTCGGTCTGGAACGTGTCGACGCCGGCCGCTTTCAGGGATGCCTGAAGCTCACGCACGTCGGTGAACGGGTCGATCGACTGTGCCGACTGATCCCAGCCCGGGCAAAACGTCAGCATGTTGCGCTCGAACATACCCTCGAAGAGCCCGATGACGGTCTCGCCGTTCTTGAGGATCAGCCACTTCTGGCCCTCGTAGTCCCCTGAGGCTGTAAAGCCGAGCTTTTCGTAAAAGGCCCTCGAGGCCGCAATGTCTTTGACGGTGAGACTGACGGAAAAGGCGCCGAGCTGCATGGGGTCTCCGTGGTGTGTAGGTGATCGACGACAAGCGTAAAGCAAAGCGCTATGCCGGTCTCATACCGACAGGGGAAAATGATGCAAAAGCAACTGTTTGCCGTGGTGTGCGTGCTGCTGATCGCTGGGTGCGCGACGGGTTCTGCGTCCGACAACGTACCCGCAAAGGTCAGCGAGCAGCCGGCTGAGGTCGAGCTGGCGCCCACACCTTTCACCGGCGCCCAGATCCGCAGCGCCACCCCCGAAGGCCGGACCTACAGCTTCCGCATCGAGGCCCTCGGTCGTCCGACAGTCCATCGCTCAATGCAGTTCACCGAGGTCAGCGACACGCAAGCGCGGCTCACCTCCGAGGTGCGCGACATCACGACCGGCGCCACCAAGGTGGAAGCCAGCGTCATGGTCACTTGGGATGAGCTCGTCAAGCACGCCCACTACCCCAAAGCGCACACGACCATCGGCAGCGAGACGCTGACTGTCCCCGCAGGCACCTTCGACTGCCTGCACTACGTCGTCGCCGACCCCGACAAGGGCACCACGACCACGGCCTGGTTCGCCAAGTCGCTCCCCGGCGCACCCATCAAGCTCGAGGTCACCCGCGACCGCGCCACGGTCATGCGCATGACACTGCTCAGGCACGTCCGCTAGCCCCTCGCTAGCCCCGATTTGCTCACACGATGGTCGCCAAGGAGTCGCGGGCGATGGCGGGGCGCGATTGGGATCGAGGCGTGACGCAGCGACTCGAAATCCCGCGCAATCCTCGGCCCGACCTCCCCCAAAGGGGTGGCGCCGCGACTCGAACCCGCGCAATCCGAGGCCCAACCTCCCCCGAAAGGAAGGTCGGATGCGACGATGGCGGGGCGCGATTGGGGTCGAGGCGTGGTGCTGAGGCGGATTTCGGAACCGAGCGAAGCGAGGGTTAACCGAGGCGTAGCGGAGCTACGTTGACGTTGACGAAATTCGCCTCAGTGCCACGCATCGGCCTCAAGCGTGCTCCGACAGCGTCGCTTCCGACCTTCCCGCTACGTTGACGTTGACGAAATTCGTCTCAGTGCCATGCATCGGCCTCAAGCGCGCACCGACAGCGTCGTTTCCGCCATTCTAATCGAATTTCTGGTGGATGCTGACGTGTTCCCAGCGCTCGAAGCCGAAGGTCATCCCCTCGTGCTCGAGGTCGTACGCCACCGCGACACGGTCGAATGCGGGGCCGGGGGCGGGCATCGTCACGTCGCAGCCGAAGTCGCCTTTGACGCGGGTGATGTGCATGACCTTGCAGCGCTTGGACTTCACGGCCGTC
>CALHXW010000382.1 GCA_938040325.1 uncultured bacterium
TTTGGGTCTTCCCGGTCTTCATGGACAACACCACCGACGCTGCCAAGATCAACACGAGCGCCAAGCGCAAGACCGTTGCCAAGGGGATGCTGCACGGCATCCAGCGCTCGTTCGGATACTCGGCGTACACGCCCTAACCTCAACGCTGGCCATTTCTCGAGTCCGGGCCGCCGCGGCTTCCGGGTGTGCTCGGCTCGAGGCCTGCATCATCGCAGTATCTGCGCTAACGGGTTGCTGCCCGATACCGGTACCGCCCCGGGACCCGTTGATGGTTGTGACGCTGGCAAAGCATGCGAAGGTTCGATGCAGCGCGTCGCCCTGCCGATAGCCTGCAGCGAGAAAGTCGCAGCGCGCTTGAATAAGGTCAGCGGCAGCCCGTCTAAGGCCAGTTCGCACACAGTAAGACCAGAGGGGATCGAGATGGTGACACGTTCACTCTTGGCGGGTGCAGCTGCGCTCTTCGTCGCAGGGGCCGCGGTCTCTGGTTGTGGTCGCGGCATCTACGTCGGTGAGAAAGCGCCGATCCACGGCGAGGCGCTGCCGCTCCAGGATTGCCCGGGTCCGCTGCGCGGCGACCGCATGAAGATCAAGATCCTGCCCGGGGTCTACCAGTGCGACATTGTCATCATCGGACAACGCAACCGTGTACGCGGCTACGGCTGGAAGAAGACGGTCATCGATGGTCGCCTGATCATCGAGGGCGACAGCAACAGCATCGGCGGCCTCAGGGTGTTGGGCGAGACGATCGTTGCAGGCCACAGCAACAAGCTCCGCAAGAACCACTACGATGACCAGGTCATCGACGACGGTCACAACAACAGCTACTGAGCCAGGTCCTGTCTCGACTCGCTCCGGGCCGCGAACGGCTGTGGCGTGACGCCAGCGGGTTCGCTATCATCCCAGCCGACGGACAACCAGCACCACGCTAAGGCGGAGAGACAGTGGCGGAGACACGCTTTGATGTCGTGATTTGCGGCGGCGGGCTGGCGGGGCTTACCCTCGCCAAGCAGCTGCGCATGGACATGCCCGACAGGACCGTCGCGGTCGTCGAGCGCACGGCGCGTCCGCTGCCGGAGAGCTGCCACAAGGTCGGCGAGTCGAGTGTGGAGCTGGGCTCGCAGTACCTCGAGAGCCTCGGGCTCTACGACTACCTACGCGACAACCACATCTATAAGTTCGGGCTGCGTTTCTTTCCAGGGGGTGGCCAGCTCCCCATTGCCGAGCGCACCGAGCTTGGGCCCGCTCAAGAGCCGATTGTGGCCTCCTATCAGATCGATCGCGGCATCTTTGAGAACGACCTGCGTCAGATGATTGTCGACGACGGCGTGACCCTCATCGAGGGCGCCAGCGTGAGCGAGGTCGCGCTGGGCGAGGGCGATGCCGACCACTGCGTCCACGTCACGCGCGGCGACGTCACCCGGGAGCTTCACTGCCGCTGGGTGGTCGATGCTACGGGCCGCAACGCGCTGCTGCGGCGACGCATGAAGCTCAAGCGCGGCACCCGCCACGACGCGGCAAGCGGCTGGTTTCGCATCAAGGGCAAGCTCGACATCGCTGACCTTGTGCCAGAGAGCGCGACCGACTGGCACGGGCAGCACTTTGCCAAGGACCGCTGGCGCTCCACCAACCACTTCATGGGGGCGGGCTACTGGCTGTGGCTTATCCCGCTCTCAAGCGGCAACACGAGCGTTGGCGTCGTGGTGCATGACGACACCCACAGCTTCGACGACGTCCGAACGCTTGAGCGAACGATGGCGTTCATCGCTGAGCATGAGCCCGTCGTTCACGCTGCGCTCGCCAAGGCCGACGTCATGGACTTCGGCGCTATCAACCACTACTCCAACAGCGTTTCGCGAGCGTGGTCGCCCGATCGGTGGGCCCTCGTCGGGGAAGCCGGCGCCTTCGTCGACCCCCTCTACAGCCCCGGGACCGACTTCATTGCCTTCGCCAACCGCTTCACGGGCGAGCTCATGCGTGTCGACGCGGCCGGGGAAGACCTCGACCAGCGCTGTCGAGAGCTCAACGTTCAGTACCGCGCCCTGGTCGGGTGTGCCGTGGATATCTTCCGCAACGCCGCGTCGCTCTACGGCCACGCTCGCGGGATGGCAGCCAAGATCTACTGGGACAACTTCGCCTACTGGAACTTCACCTGTCAGTACTTCCTCCAGCGCATCTACACGACCACGGGCTCGTTCCACACGAGCGTCGTCAGCGGCCCCGGGATGCGCTTTGCGGAGCTGACGAACTACGCTCAAGCGCTGCTCACAGGCTGGGTCGCGCGCGCTCCGGAAGCGCCGACCGCTGGGTTTAGCGCGATGCCGGGCTTTCCGTCGGTCCTCATCGACAGCCACATGGCGCTGCAAGACCGCCTCACGCCCGCCGAGACGCTGGCGTACATGAACAAGCGGGTGGCGGAGGGCGAGGCGATCATCGCCGAGCTCGTGCTGCGCGTGGTGCAGGAGCTGGCGCCCGAGACCGCCACCGAGCTCCTTGCCGAGCTGCGCTTTGAGCGCTGGGGCGTGACCTTCAGCGACGAGCGGCTGGCCGCTGAAGAGCTGATCGGGCTGGCCCGCAGGAAGCGTCTGCCGGCGCTCGCTCGCGATGTCGAGCGCAGCCTCGGCAGGGTTCGCTACCACCGGCGTGCCGCGGAGAGCAGGGCACTCCTGCGGAGGTCTGAGGCCGCTGCTTGACCCGCGATTCGCCTGACGAAAGCCCAGCTGACAAGCTCCTCAAGATGCTCGGTGGCAAGTGGGTGACCGCGTCGGTCTGCGCATTCGCGGAGCTTGGGCTGCCCGAGCTCCTTGCCCAGGGGCCGGTCTCCGTCTCCGAGCTTGCGGCTCGCAGCGGCACGGACGCTGCCAACCTCGCGCGCCTTATCGCCGTGCTCGTTGGCCTGCAGGTCGTCGCCCGAGCGCCCGATGACGCGGTCCGGCTCACCGATGTTGGGCTCTGCCTCACCGACGGAGCCCTTGGCGACCTCGCCCGTTACGTCGGCTCGGAAGCCCAGTGGCGCCCCTTTGGACACTTGGCGCATGCGGTCAAGACTGGCGAGTCGGCCTTCGAGCTGGCGCATGGGGCACCGCTCTTTGAGTACCTCGCGAGCCACCCTGCCGATTCCGACCGCTACGACCGCGGGGTCGACGCGTTCACGCGAGAGACTGCCGCAGCGCTCTGCCGCACCACCGAGCTTCCATCCGGCGCCTGCATCGTCGACGTGGGCGGCGGGCGTGGCAGCCTCCTCGTAGAGCTCGCCAAGCAGCTGCCCGAGAGCCGCGGGATCCTCTTCGATCTGCCCCACGTTGTGGAAGGCGCTGAGGCGCGCTTTGCTGCGGCCGGGCTTGGAGAGCGACTCTCGGTCGTCGGCGGCGACTTTCGCACCGCGGTGCCGCAAGGGGCCGACGTCTACGTGATCAAGCACGTGCTGCACAACTGGGATGATGACCAGGCGCTCGCGTTGCTTCGGCGCTGCGTCGCTTCGATGCCGCCCGACGCTGTGGTCCTGGTCGTCGAGGGCGTGCTGCTCCCTGGCGACATCCTCGATGGGACCCGGCTGATGGATGTCGAGATGATGGCGCTCTTCGGCCGCGGCCATGAGCGGTCCAAGCAAGCGTTCCGAGCACTCTTTCGCGACGCGGGGCTGTCGCTTGTGGCGAGCCGGCCCCTCATCGCGGGCACGCGGGTCCTAGTCGGACGTCGCCGGGGCGTATGACGACGAACGGCGCAGCGGATCAACCGCTACGCCGCGTGTCGGTGACAAGGCGGCCTACTTAAAGATCGTCGGCGCGTTGTACTGGCGATGGATCTGGTTGCAGACGCTCGGCTGCAGTCGCAGGCCATGAGCCAGCTCACCGAGGTATTGGGCCTCAGAGTTCTCGTCGAGTCGAATGGCCATCAGCGCCATCGTGTAGACGTTTTGCTCCTCGCCGAGGGGCACCGACCACGCGAAGTCGCGCACGCTGACGTCTCGGTTGAGCTCTGCCTGGACGAAGTTGACCTCCTCCTGGGTGACCTGTCCGAGCCGGCCCATGATGGCTTGCTTCTCCTGCTCGTCGAGGCGGCCGTCGGCCTTCGTCGCCTGGATCATCGAGCGAATGTAGAGCTGAGCGCGTGCGTCGTTGAGCTCGCTCCCGCCGGTGGCGACGCCCGCGTGGGACGGGTCGCTGCACTCGCCGGGGATCCCGGGGCGCTTTTGGTACTGGCCGTAGGCGTCGCGTAGCATGTCTTGCAGGCCGCCGCTGCTCCTGCCGGCGCCCGGCGCCATGCCGCTACCGGCCGGCGCGTGTCGCTGCCCGCCGCCTCCGAGGGCGCTACCCAAGAGATCGCCGAGTATGTTCCCACCGGCGCCGCCGCCACCACCGCCGCCCATCTTGCCGCCAATCAGCGATCCCAAGATTTGTCCGAAGTCCATCCGTCGTCTCCTTTCCCGCCATGCGGGCCCCAGGTTTGAGCCTGTAGTTAGTCCTAATCCAGCGCTCTTTCCGGCTGCGGCTTCCGAATTCGTTCGCTCTCGCTCACCTGAAAATCAACGATGCACGCATCGCCTTCGTTCAGCAAACGCTGCTGCGACGGTCACCTCGGTCGCCTCGCCGCCGGAGGAGAGACTAGCCCCCGACGCGCCGCTCTTCAAACGGACGTCCGGCCGTGCCGTAACTCGGCAGGCAGGCGCCTTAGGCCGGCGGCTCGGACGCGTGAAAGACCGTCATGGACGCTGTCGCGACCGCCTCGCCGGCGATGTGGGTCTCGCACTGAAAGCGGCTGATGGTGTCATCTCCACGCAGGCACTCTGCTACCACGGTGAGGCGCTCTCCAACCTGGAAGCTTGCTCGGTTGAGCGTCATCTTGCGGATGCCGACGATCATGCCGACCCGTACCCCCTCGCCGCCGCGGAACGCTTGGTAGCCGAGGCAGGCAGCGACGGCCTGCGCCATGATCTCGAGTGCGACGACCGCATCGACCTGACCGTCGACGGCGAAAGGGCCGTCGTCGCGGAGCACCGCCGTGCAGCTGGCGTGGCCGGGGCGCCATGCATCGAGGGTGTCGAGCATGCGGATCGGCGCGCCGTGGGGGACGAGATCGGCCATATCTGGCAAGACCGTGTCCTCGTGGTGCTCGCTTGGGTCGAAGTCCTGAGCCATGCGCTAGGCCTGTAGCGAGACGCGGTAGCCCCGCCCCCGTCCAGCATCTAGCGGGACGGATCCCCAAGCGCTTCGCATCACGGCATCGACGATGTTGAGCAGCCCGACCTGCGGGTTCCGCACGATGGTGTCGGAGGCGTCGATCGAGTGGTGCGTCGCGGCACCGTTGCCAAGCGCTGGAGACCCAAGCGTCGCCAGCCGCCGGGTTGGCTCCGTCGTCGCCAGCGGCTCAAGCACGACCGCAGCAGCGAGCAGCTCGAACTGGTCGGCTGCCGGCACAAGATCCACCGGCGCGGCTTCATCCCCGCAGACGACGACCACGCGCTCGTGGCCGCACGCCAGCAGCCCCGCGGCCTCAATGAGCGCCATCGCCGGCGTGTCCCAGTCGGCCGCGAGCGACGTCGTGAAGCGGGTGTTCTTCGCGCCGATCGTCGTCAGTCCGCTGGCGGCGTTGTGCACGCTCAACGCGAACTTCATCGGCGACATGTCGGTTTGCTCGCGCCACATCTGGTCGAGCAGGCCGATCATGGTGTTGGCTTCGCCGACCGCCGAGCCGAAGACAGTCGCGACCGCCGCGGGATCGACGCCCGCCTGCGTGACCGCCTGCTCGAAGACCTCAGCCAGAGCGCGCGTGATGATGCTCGCCCGTCGGCGTGACCGCCGGTCCAGGGTAGCTGCGGGTGCCTTCGCGGGTGGCTCGTCCGCATCGCTGGAGGGCGGTGCAGCGGACAACCACGCCGCCGCGTCCGCGTGGCGGTCCGTCCACAGGCCGAGGCCCGTGATGGCCATCATCCCGTGCGTCTCCATCGTCATGCGCCGCTCCCTGAGGGCTTGGCGAGCAGCAGCGACACGTTGTTGCCGCCGAACGCAAAGGAGTTGGAGATGACGCGCGTGAGCGGCTGCACCAGCGGCTCGCTCGACACGCGGATCTCAAGCTTTTCGTCGAGCGGATCTGCGCCAAGCGCGGCTGGGATAAAGCCCTCCTGCAGGCTCAGGATGGCCAACGCAGCCTCGGTCGCCCCAGCGCCGCCGAGGGTGTGCCCGGTGTAGCACTTCGTCGACACCACCGGGACGCTTGGCCCAAAGACGCGGCCAATTGCCTTGCCTTCAGCTGCATCGTTGAGGCGGGTACCGGTGCCGTGGGCGTTGACGTAGTCGACGTCTCCAACGCGCTGGCCGGCTTGGGCCATCGCCATGCGCATCGCGGCTTCGGCGCCCGAACCGTCGGGGTGAGGTGCGCTGATGTGGTAGGCGTCCGAGGTCTCGCCCACGCCCTCAAGCAGTGCGACCGGGTCGGTGCTGTCGCTGACTCGCTCGACCACCATGAGCGCACCGCCCTCGCCGATGCTGATACCAGCGCGCTCGGCAGAGAACGGACGGCATGGCGTCTCGGCCAGCGCTCCGAGCGAGTGAAATCCGCGCAGGGTCATGGCACAGAGGGTGTCGATGCCTCCCACGATCGCGGCATCGATGACGCCCGCGTGGATGAGGCGCTGAGCTGACGCGAAAGGCTTGGCGCTCGACGTGCAGGCTGTCGACAACATCCAGGCTGGGCCCCGGGCGCCGGTGAGCTCGCGCACCACGTGCAGAATGGCACCATAGGTGTGCTGGCGTGCGAAGTCGTAGGCAGCGGGTAGGGCGCCATGCGCGACGTAGTGACGGTAGGCGGCTTCGGTGCAGTCAGCCCCCGCGGTGCTTGTGCCCATGAACACCGCAACACGTTCGGGCGCGAAGCGACTGCGCAGGCGAGCGAGCGCCTCGGGCATGCCGGCCTGTCCGAGGATCTGACGGGCGATAGACGCGGTCCGCGTCGTCCAAGGCGCCAGGTCGCCTGGAAGCTCGCTCACACCGATGTCGACCGAGCCTGCAGCTGTCTCAAACGGCACGGCGACCGGTGACGGGCCGAGCCCTGTTTGGCTGTTCCTCAGCGCGTGCAGAACGGCCGCGCGGTCTGTCCCAAGCGCGTTGGCCAGGCCAAACGCAGTGATCGCCAGTGGCGCGAGCTGAGCGTGGGCGTTGTCTGAGGCAGTTGTCGGCATGGTGGGGCTCGGCTCGGGCGCTAGGAGGCTGTCGCGCGCGGCTGGTGGCGGCGCGAGCCCAGCAAGAGGTCCTGGAACGTGTTGTCGGCGCGGAAGACATCTCCTGCCAGCACGCTGATGACGCCTGCCCGGAGCTCGCCGTCTTTGGGCGCGCCGAAGAACATGTTGTCGGCGAAGCGCGTGTTGTAGAAGCGGTGAATGAGGCCAGCGAAGGTGGCGTAGCCACGGTCGAGCAGCGCGTCGCTCTCATGGAGGAGGCGCGGGTTGGCTTCGGTTCCAGCGTGCAGCGCAACGCTCAAGCGGTCTGCAAGCTTTTCCGCACTGGTCAGCGCCAGCGAGACGCCCGAGGAAAAGACCGGGTCCAGAAAGCACGCGGCATCGCCAATGCAGCCAAAGCGCGCGCCGAAGGGCCGCCCGTTTTGGTAGCTGAAGTTTCGGGTTAGGCCCGGGGCACTCACCGTGGCCCCTTGCGCCCAGCGAGACGTCAGAGGGGACGTCTCGACGTAGGTCGCTACGTCTTCGGCCGCCAGTCCCTTGCGCTGGCTGACCACGCCGACGCTCAGTCGTCGGTTCGGCAGCGGGATGAGCCACGCCCAGCCCTCGTCGAGCATCATAATGCGGATGTCGTTGCCCTCGCCGATCTCGTCGATGGTGGCGTCTGACAGGCCGTCCAGGTGGAGGTAGGCCGCGGACTTTCCGAAGTGCTTGTACGGCTGAACGGTCTTGCCGCGTCGGGCAAGCAGCCTGTCCTGCCCGGTCGCGTCAACGACGTAGCGGCCGCGGACGGTCCCGGTCTGGGTGGTGACCCGCACCTGGTCGTCGTCGATGGTCACGTCGGTGACCTTTTCGCCATGGCGAGCGACAGCCCCGCGCGCGACGGCCGCATCGCGCAGCGTCGTGTCAAAGCGCGCTCGGTCGACTTGCCATGCGTGGCCCGGCGCGCCGGGGAGGGCCTGGTCGAAGCTGAATGTCTCGCGCCTCGCGGTGGCCTCGCACACGAACTCGGCGCCGCTCTTGAACGCGAACGTGTCGGGATCGGCGGCAATGCCGAGGCGGCAGAGGACCGGCAGCCCCAGCGGCAACAGCGACTCGCCGATGTGGAAGCGCGGAAAGTGCTCGCGCTCGAGCAGCAGCACCTGGTGTCCACTCTCGGCAAGCAGGGCCGCTGCAGTCGAGCCTGCGGGACCAGCGCCGATGACGATGACGTCCCAAACGCTCAAATGAACCCTCCGTCGATGCGGATGCACTGCCCCGTGATGTAGCTGGACTCGCGGCTGGTCAAGAAGCTCACGAGCGACGCGACTTCCTCTGGCTGGCCGACGCGTCGCATCGGGATCGCCTTGACCACGAAGTCGGGCACGCTGCTGATCATCTCGGTCTCAATGAGCCCGGGCGCCACGGCGTTTACCGTGATCTTACGCTTGGCGAGCTCGACCGCGAGGGTCTGAGTCGCGCCAATGAGTCCTGCCTTCGCGGCGGCGTAGTTGGCTTGGCCGCGGTTGCCGCGCACGCCGGAGATCGACGACATCGTGACGATGCGGCCCCAGCGCGAGCGAATCATCGGCATCACGAGCGGCTTTGTGACGTTGTAGAACCCGTCGAGCGACGTCCGGGTGACCGTCTCCCAGTCCTCCCACGTCATCGCCGGAAACGCGTTGTCGCGCACGACGCCGGCGTTGTTGATGAGCACGCTGATGGGGCGTGGATCGGTGTCAGGTGAGAGCAGCTTGTCGATGGCGGCGGCAGTGGCCTCGCGGTCGGCAACGTCGAACTGTGCGAGGGTCGCTTCGCCGCCGGCGCTGCGGATCGCTTCCGCGACGGCCTCGGCCGCATCGCTGTTGCTGCGGTAGTTGATGATGACAGGGAAACCGTCGGCGGCGAGACGCTTGGCAACGGCGGCACCGATCCCTCGGCTAGCGCCCGTGATCAGCGCTCGGCGGCCGGTGTTGTCGTGGTTGTCGCTCACGCCGTCAGGGCCTTGTCATCGAGGAGGCTCACGTCCCAGCCGAGCCGCATTCGCTTGACCATGCGCGCCAGCTGCCGGCCCGAGCCGACGACCAGCGCGCGGTCTCGCCCGGACTCAACGAGGCGCATCAACGCATCATTCCACGCCACTGGGGCGACCAGCTGGTCGACGAGGGCGGTCCGGATGGCGTCGGGGCGGTCGAGCCAGCCGTCGACGATGGTGGAGCTGACCGCCAGCGTGGGCGGCGACACGGCGGCGCTCGCGAGGGCATCGGCGAGGGGGGCCTCGACCGGCCGCATCAGCTCGCAGTGAAAGGGGGCGCTGACCGTCAGCGGCAAGACCTTGAGCGCGCCTGCAGCAAGGGCACGCTCGCCAGCGCGCGCCACGGCTCCGGCGTGGCCGGAGATCACCGTGTGGCCTTCGCCGTTGAACGTTGCGCACGCCACATGCTCGTGTGGGGCCGCAGCGCGTGTCTCCGCGCACGCGGACGCCACAGCGTCGCGGTCGGCCCCGAGGACAGCGGCCATCGCACCCGCGCCGGGGGCAACCGCCTGCTGCATCCAGCGGCCGCGGAGGTGCACGAGCCGGACTGCCTCGGCGAGGGAGAGGGCGCCGGCAACGACGAGAGCGGTCCACTCTCCCAGCGAGTGGCCGACGACAGCGCTGACGTCGTCGAGCAGGCCTCTCTCACGTGCAGCCGCGACGCAGGCGACCCCGTGCGTCAGCAGAGCCGGCTGAGCGACTTCCGTCTGGGTAAGCGCCTCGATCGGACCCTCCGCGCAGCGACGCGACAGCGACCAACCGAGGGCGCTGTCGGCCTCCGCGAAGACGGCCCGAGCGGCGGCCGACGACGCGCAGAGCGCCACGCCCATACCAACGACCTGGGCGCCCTGACCTGGAAAGAGAAGGGCACTTCCGCCTGTGCTGGCTTGTGGGTTACTCGCCGTCAATGTGTGCTGACCTCACTGTGGAGTGCTTCGGGAGTGGAGCAGTGAGCGCGCGCCGGGTCAACGTGTGCGCGGTGCCGGGCGAGCCCGGAAGACAAAGGCTTGAGCCGGAAGACCTAGGCTAGAGTTGGTTGATGGTCGCAGAGAAGTCGGCGCTGTCGATGCACCAGACCTCACCGCCCTCGACCGGATGCGAGATGAAGTCGCTTCCGATCGTCACCTCGATGGCCTTGAGGTCGGTGAAGCTGCCAGCGAACAGGCCGCCGACGGCGCCCCACTCGGTCACCTCGGCGTTGCCTTCGACCACCAGGAAGGTCTTGTCGCAGCTCTCGCCGTCGCAGGTGGTGCCGAGGGTGAGGCAGATCTCGCAGGTCTTGTAGTTCTCGCCGGTGAAGTCGAAGCTCAACGGGCCCTGTGCGATCCCGATCAGCTCGAACGTCATCCGGTTGAAGGGAACCTCGGTCTCGGTGGCGCCGATCCAAGAGAGGAAGCCGAGCCCTGCGTCCACGTCGCCCTCTGCAACCTGAGCGGCCACGGGAAAGCCAGAGCCGGTGCAGACGCCAGCGGGGGGGCCGGTGTCGGGCGCTGTGGTGTCCACTGGCGGCGTGGTGTCGGCTGGCGGCGCTGTGTCGGCCGACGCCGTGTCGTCGAGCATCGTGTCCGGAGCCGGCGTGGTGTCGGCTGCCGGCGTGGTGTCGGGTGCCGGCGTGGTGTCCGGTGCCGGCGTGGTGTCCGTCGCCGGCGTGGTGTCCACGCCCGCCGTGTCGGTGGTCAGCACGTCAAAGGCGAACGTGTCTTCCGGTTCCGACGTTCCTCCGTCATCACCGCAGGCAGCCAGGACCGTGACCGACGTCAGGGCCCAAACGAACAGAACAGAGCGCAACACCATCGAAGCTCCCGCTTGGATCAGATTCTCATCCCGCGGCGACGCTACCACGACTTGCGCTGCATCATAACGCGGAAACGACGGTGCAAGCTGCCGTCGGAAAGGCGCGCAGGTAGACCTCGCAAGCCCAACGCTGTAATGAGCCCGGCGATGAACGAACGGCCCGAGACAGGCACACCCAGCGCTAGTGGGCTGCCCAACCAGCGCTACGAAGGCGGACCGACCTATCGACGCGCGGCTCGGTCGGTCGTAGCGGTCTTGTCGGTGACCGCCTACACGCTGCTTGGGCCCTTCGGCTACCTGCTCTTTGCGCTGCTCTACGCGCTGCCGACCCGTCGCCCCCATCGGCGTGCCCGTTTCCTCCAGGCCATCTTTCACCGGGCGTTCGCGTTCATGCACCACTGGCTGCGCTGGGCTCGGATCATGCGCTACGACCCCCGCAAGCTGCGGGGCGCGTTGCCCGACGGGCCATGCATCATCATCGCGAACCACCCGAGCCTGACCGACACGACAGCGATCATCGGCACCTTCGGCGGCATGGTGACGATGGTGAAGCCGGCGATCTTTCGCAGCTGGATGCTCAAGCCTGTCCTCAAGGCGTCCGGCCAGTTCGAGGGCCCATCGTCGGACCCGCTCGACATGCAGCGAATCATCGCAGAGGGTCGCTCGCGGCTCGACGCCGGCTTCAAGCTCCTGATCTTTCCGGAGGGCACGCGCTCGCCTGAGGGCGGGCTCCACCGCTTCGGGCGTACCGCGTTCACGCTCGCCTGCCAGGCAGACTTGCCCGTGGTCCCGCTCGTGATCCGCTATCGCCCGGTGTTCCTGTCCAAGCGCTGTCGGATGCTGTGGCCGCCGGCGCGTCTGCCTGAGTTGAATATCGCGGTGCTGGACGCCGTCGAACCGACCCGCTATCAGCACGACAGTCGTGAGATGAGAGACGCAGTTCTAGCGACGTACCACCAACATCTCGCGCCGCTGCAAGCTTAGACTGGGTGTGGGCACACGCCTCACCGAACGATCCAAAGAGGCAAGCATGGAAGGCACGATTGAAGAGCGACTCAAGCACTTGATCGTCGACGCCCTGATGCTCGACGACATCAAGGCCGACGACATTGTCACCGAGGAACCACTCTTCGTTGAAGGCCTCGGCCTCGACTCGATCGACGCCCTTGAGTTGGCGCTTGCCGTCCACAAAGAGTTCGGCGTGCGCACCCAAGCAGACGATGAGAACAACCGCGCAACCTTCCACTCGGTCAAGAGCTTGGCGGACTTCATCCGCGCCGAGCAGCAGCGCTCCGAGTAGCTCCTGCGCATGGCGGCGGCCCCCACCACGAGCAAGGTCGCGCTTGTTGCCACAGTCGTCGGCGCGGCGGCGATGATCGCTTATCCGGTCGTTGTCTACTTCGGGCTGACGTCGTTTCAGCCGCGCATGGCGGCGCTCATTCTGCTTGCGATCTTTGCACCGCTCGCGCTCTTGCGCTTGCGGCACCTAGACGCACGCGCGGTGAGCGGAGTCGCCTGGGTGCCTGTCCTCACAGCGGGCTTGCTCGTCCTGAGCGCCGTGCTCGACCACGCTGGCGCGGCCCTCGTTGTGCCCGTCGCCGTCAACCTGACGCTGCTTGCGGTCTTTGGGGCGACCCTCCGTGGCCCAACGCCGATGATCGAGCGCTTCGCACGACTCCAAGAGGCCGATTTGGTCGGCCCCGAGCTTGCCTGGTGCCGCCTCTGGACCTGGATCTGGTGTGGCTTCTTCTGCCTAAACGCCACCGTCGCGCTCGTGCTGGCGCTGATCGCTCCGCTGACGTGGTGGGCCGCCTACAACGGCATCATCGCCTACGTGCTGATGGGCGCGCTCTTCGCGGTAGAGTTTGTTGTCCGCAAGCGCCGCTTCGGCGGCAGCGGCCGGGGCTGGCTTGACCACATGGCAAGCGGCGGCCGGCTGCGTAGCGATGTGCTAGGGGGCGGCCGTGGCTAGCTTGTTGGCACGACACCGCCCCGCCGATCTTGTGGCGTTTGGCGACGACCGCGTCCGCGACCGGACCGCCGCGGACTTGCTCGCGGACGCGGCGGTGCTTGCCGCGGCACTTCCCGAGCCAAGTCCCGGCAGCCACGTCGTGCTGCTCTTCACCCGCGATCGCTACCACTTTGCCGCCGCCCTCGTGGCCGCGTGGTCACGAGGGCACGCGATCGCCCTGCCGCCGAACCAGCAGCGCGACACCGTCGCCGAGCTGCTGGCACGATCCGACACCGTCGCGATGCTCCACGACACCGACGCCGGCGGCTACCACCAGGTGCCGGCGCTCTTGTCGTCGCCTGAGCCCGCGCCGGCGCCCCTGACCGCATGCGGGCTACCGACCCGGCCGCAGGTCGCCACCCTCTTTACGTCGGGGACCTCAGGCGCAAGCGACGCCATCGGCAAGTCGGGCAACCAGCTCTTGAGCGAAGCGGAGGTCTTGGCATCACGCTTGCTGACGCCGGGCTCACGGCTGGTCGCCACTGTGCCGCCCGGGCATATCTACGGCCTGCTCTTCGGCGTCCTCGCGCCCCTCGCTGGCGGTGCGTCGTTCAGCAGGACGACCCCGTTCCTGCCCGAGGAGATCGCGGCGGCGGCGGCGGGCTGCGACATTCTTGTGACCGTGCCGGCGCACCTGCGGGCATGCGGCGCGTTGGCGCCGGACAGGCTCTCCCACCTCCAGCGCGTGATCTCGTCCACCGCCCCGCTTTCCGCCCAGGTCGCTGCCGGATTCGAAGAGGCCCAGGGCGTTGCGATCACCCAGATCTTCGGCTCGACCGAGACCGGCGGGATCGCCTTGCGTGAAGGTGCCGGCGCAACGGCTTGGACCCCGCTGCCGCGGGTGAGCGTTGGCGTGACTGACTCGGGCCAGCTCACCGTCGCGTCGCCGTTTGCAACTCCCGGCCTTGCAGACGACGCAGCGGGCCCGCGCGTGACCCAGGACCTGGTCGAGCTCGCTGCCGACGGGTTGAGCTTCGAGCACCGCGGGCGGGCCGATAGGGTCAAGAAGATCGGTGGTCGGCGACTCTCGCTTGCGGCGCTAGAGCAAGCGATGCAGTCGCACCCGGCGGTCACAGAGGCCGCCGTCATCGCTGTGGACCACCCGACCGGTCGCGGGCTTGAGCTCCTTGCCGCCGTGACGCCAGAGCTTGCGAAGGACGTCGTCGATGGCCTGCTCGCCGGCCTCGCGGGGCGCTTTGACCGTCCGTGCTTGCCGCGACGGGTCGTGACCCTCCAGGCGTTGCCTCGACAGAAGAACGGAAAGCTCATGCGCCGCCGGCTCTTGGAGGCGTTCGGACGCATGGCCGATGGTCGCAAGCTCACCACCCAGCTCACGTTTCGCGACCGTGCTTGCTCGGAGGTTGCCGGCGATGCCCCGAGCCTGCGCGTGACTGCGCGCGTGCGGGTTCCCGAGACCTTCGCTCGCTTTGCCGGCCACTTTCCGACCTATCCTATCCTGCCAGGCGTCTCCCAGCTCCACGACCTGGTCCTGCCGGCGATCCGCGACAGCTTTGCCGACCTGGTCGGAACCAGGCTTGAGACCCTCACGCGCCTCAAGTTCCTCGGGCGCATCCAACCGGGCGACGATGTCGAGCTGGAGCTTGTTCACGCGACGGGCACTCTCCAGGTGGCATTCACGCTGCGGGTGGAGGCCAAGACGGCCGCGGCTGGTACCTGCACGTTCGTCCATGTCGCCGACCACGAGCCGGCACCGTGACGGCGTTGCTGCCAGCCCATCGGGTCTGCGTGGTGATCCCGACCTACGACAACCCGCTGACCATTCGGCGCGTCGTCGAGGCAGCCCGGGAGCACGTCGACACCGTCATTGTCGTCGACGATCACAGCGCGGCAGAGGGCGAGGCAGCGTGTGCAGCTCTGGCCACTGACGGGTTGGCCACGGTCACCCGTCGGGCGCGCAACGGCGGCAAGGGTGCCGCCGTGAAGACCGGGCTGGCTCATGCGGCCGCCCTTGGCATGACCCACGCCTTTCAGATCGATGCCGACGGCCAACACGATCTGTCGCAGATGCCGGCCTTCGTAGCGGCAAGCGCAGCCCGTCCCGACGCCGCGATCTTTGCGACTCCGGTCTACGACGCGAGCGCCCCTGCGGCTCGCCTCGCGGCACGCAAGTTCACCAAGTTCTGGGTCGACCTTGAGGCTGGCCGCGGCGTCATCGGCGACGCGATGGTCGGCTTTCGCATCTACCCGCTGGCCGCTACGCAAGCCATCCGGGTCCGAGGCGACCGGATGGACTACGACGTCGAGGTCGCCGTGCGACTTGCCTGGGCCGGGGTGCCGATTGTGAACCTGCCGGTCGCTGTCATCTACCCAGACGCGGCGTCGGGCGGGGTGTCGCACTTTCAGCCCTGGCGCGACAACTTACGCTTCAGCTGGTTGCACTCAAAGCTGTGTACGACGAAGGCCGTCCGTCGCGTCCTGGCCCTCGTTGGACTTGGCCGCCGAAAAGCGCTGCCCAAGCCGGAGGCACCATGAGCACCCCGGCGGCCCCGAGCGAGCCTCCGGCGGGTGACGCGGAGCAGGCGACCTGGCTCAACACGCGCGAGCGCGGCACCTTGCTCGGCATACGCGCCGTGTTCTGGCTGGCCACGGCCTTCGGTCGCTGGCCCGCGCGCCAGCTCATGCGACTCATCGCGCTCTACTACGCGCTCTTCGATCGCACGACCAAGCGCGCGTCCCGCGACTACTGGACCCGCGTGACGGGCGAGCCGTCCGGCTTTCGCACCACCTACCGGCACGTGTTCCGCTTCGCCCAAGTTGCGCTCGACCGGATGTTTCTCCTCAAGGGCAAGACCCGGCACTTCACGTTCACTCGGACCGGCAACGAGCATCTGCTTGAGCTCGCTGCCAAGCGCCAGGGGGCTGTCCTGCTCGGCGCTCACCTGGGCAGCTACGAGGCCATGCGGGCCGGCGGAGACGATGAGCAGCTCCCGGTCAACATCGTCGGCCACTTCGACAACGCCAAGATGATCAACGCGCTCTTCGACAGGCTCAACACCGACCGAGCGGCGCGCGTGATCCACGCCGAAGCCGGCTCGGTCGACTTCATCTTCACCATCAGAGAACGCATCGAGGCTGGCGAGATGGTCGCGCTCCTCGGCGATCGCGTCGGTCTCAACGACAACCACGTGACCGTCGACTTCTTCGGGGCCCCCGCACGCTTTGCTGCCGGGCCCTTTCTCTTGGCGTCGCTGCTGCGATGCCCGGTATACCTCGTGTTCGGTTTGTACTACGAACCCAACCGCTATGAGCTCCACTGTGAGCCCTTCACCGACCGCGTCATCTTGCCGCGGCGCCAGCGCGAGGCAGCACTGGTCGAGATCGTTGAGCAATTCGCCCGGCGCCTCGAGGACTACTGCCGGCGCGCACCCGACAACTGGTTTAACTTCTACGACTTCTGGGGGGCCGATGACGGCCAAGCTTCCGACAGCTCGGACTGAGCGCGCCGCCGCAGCGGTCGTCGTCGTTGGCGACAGCCCGCTCACGCTCGACCAGCTCGGAGCGCTCGCGTCCGGCGCGGCGCGGCCAGCGGTCTCCGCACCTGCGCTCACCCGGATGGCGCAGAGTCACCTCGTCACGCGCGAGCAGCTCGCAGAGGGACGCGAACTCTACGGCATCACGACTGGCGTCGGGGCGTCGGTCGAGCAGCGCGTCGCCGCGGAAGACGCCGCTGAGCTGTCGCTCAACCTGCTTCGGTTCCACGGCTGCGGTACGGGGCGAATCCTCGATCCCGACGAGTCGGCCGCCGTCCTCGCGGTCCGGCTGAGCTCGCTCACGCGGGGGCTCTCTGGGGTCCGACCGGTGGTTGCCGAGCACCTCGCCAAGCTGCTCACTCACCGCGTCTTGCCGTGCATCCCTGCCGAGGGCTCGGTCGGCGCCAGCGGGGATCTGACGCCGCTCTCGTACGTCGCGGCTGTCTTGGCCGGCGAGCGTGAGGTCATGGTCGATGGGGAGGTCATGTCGGCGGCCGCCGGGCTCGAGCGTGCCGGGCTCAAGCCGCTCGCGTTCGATCCGAAGGAGGCGCTGGCGCTGATGAACGGCACGAGCGTCGCGACCGCCATCGGTTGCCTTGCGTGGACTCGGGCCCGTCGACTCGCCCGCGTTGCGTCGCGCATCACGGCGATGGCGTCGTCGGCCATCCATGGAAACCCCGAGCACTTTGACGCCTTCATTCACGACGCCAAGCCGCACCCAGGGCAGGTCTTGGCCGCACGCTGGATTCGCGACGACCTGGGACCACCGACCAGCGCCTCACCGCAGCGGCTCCAAGATCGGTACTCGATCCGGTGTGCGCCTCATGTCATCGGCGTGCTCATCGACGCGCTCACCTGGTCTCAGCGGATCCTTGAGACCGAGCTATCGGGCGTGAGCGACAACCCCATCGTCGATGTCGCCAGGCGCCGGGTCCTGCACGGCGGCAACTTCTACGGCGGACACGTTGGCTTTGCCCTCGACTCGCTGAAGGTCGCCGTCGCCAACGTCGCCGACCTGCTCGACCGCCAGTTGCTGCTGCTCGGTAACCCGCGCGAGAGCGATGGCTTGCCGGCGGACCTCGTGGGTGTGACCGGGCAGGCAGCTAGCGTTCATCATGGCTTCAAAGCGATGAGCATCGCGGCGTCGGCGCTGACCGCCGAGGCGCTCAAGCTGACCATGCCGGCGAGCGCCTTCTCGCGGAGCACCGAGCTGCACAACCAAGACAAGGTGCCGATGGCGACCATCGCCGCACGGGACACGCTGCGCATCGTGCAGCTCACCGAGCAGGTTGCGGCCATCGCGTTGCTCATGACCGCCCAAGCCCACGAGCTGCGCCAGAGCGCGACGGGCGACGCCACGCAGTCTCCGGCCTGCATCGAACTCTTGGAGCGAGTCCGTAGGCGGGTCCCGGCGGTGACCACGGACCGGCGAATGGATCGCGACATCGCGAAGGTGCTGGAGCTCTTGCATGCCGACGCGCTTGTGGACGTCGCTGAGACCTCTGTCGAGGCAACGTGATGGCCGCCCGCGCCGTCGAGCACGCCGTCAGCGTCGAGGTCGACGTGCCGTTTCACGACTGTGATCCGCTCCATATTGTCTGGCACGGCCGCTACTTCCAGTACCTCGAGAAGGCCCGCACGGCGCTGATGCGTTCGTGTGCGCTCGACATGCCGGACATGCGTGGTCTGGGCTACAAGATGTTCATCGCAGACGCGCGCTGTCGCTACACGTCGCCGCTTCGCTACGGCGACATCGCAAAGATCACCGCATGGTTTTCGGAAGTTTCGCCGCTGCTGAAGGTTTCTTATACCGTCGACAATCTCACCCAAGGCCGCCGATCGGCGCGGGCCTACACGTCCATCGCCGTCACTGACGCGAACGACACGCTCCTGACCGAGGTCCCCGATGCGCTCCGCGATCGCTTTCCTGCTTCTCTGTTTCGCTAGCTCAGGCGCGCCTCACGCTGCCGAGCCTGTGCCAGAGCCCGTCGCTCCGAGCGCCGCGCCGGCTGCCATCAAGACCAAGAGCGACGTCTTTGCGGCGCTTGCCACGCTGAAGGGGCTCGAAGCCGACTTCGTGGAGACCAAGCGCCTCGCGCTCTTGGCGGCGCCGCTGACCTCAAAGGGCACCCTCTACTTCGAGCGACCAGGCCGCCTCGCGCGTCATGTCACGGAGCCAAGCCGGTCGCAGGTGGTCATCACGCCCGAGCGGCTTGAGATGACGGACGCGAGCGGCAAGACCGAGCGGCTCGAGCTTGGCTCGCGACCCGACGTGAAGCTCTTCGTCGAGTCGTTCGTGAAGGTCCTCGCTGGAGACGAGGCGTCCCTGTCGTCGCTCTACGCCATTCGCTTCACGCCTGCCGGTGAGGCAGCGGCTGGCGCCGCACACTGGCGCATGACCCTGACGCCAAAGGCCAGCGGGCCGCGGGGCATCGGTGCGCTGATCGCCAAGCTCGAGATCACAGGCACCGGGCCACGGGTTGAGGCCATCACCGTGGTCGAGACCTCGGGCGACTCGACGCTCACGACCATCACGCGGGCCGATCCGACGCGTCGCTTCACGGATGCCGAGCGAGCGTCGCTCTTTCGCGTGACGCCAGGCGGACGTTGAAGCCGGTCTGGCGCCGGTTCTGGGTTGGAGCGCTGCTCGTCGCTGCTGCAGCGACTGTCATTGCAACCCAGTGGTCGGTGACGACCGACGTGGCCGAGCTCATTCCGACCGCCGACAGCGACAGCGCCGCCCAGCTGGCGACGGCGGCACTCTCGCGGGAGCTCGCAAAGAGCGAGCTGAGCCGCACGATGATCCTGACGGTCGGAGGCGCCGACGACGTCGTCGCCGCCGCACGCACGCTGGAAGCGGCCCTCCGCGCGGAGCCACGGGTTGGTCCCCACTTAGCGTTCCTCGAAGGCGGCGCGCGTGCCGGCATCGACGATGCGATCTGGCAGCTCTATCAGCCGCGACGGTTGGCGTTCGCCGCCACGAGCGTGGCCGACGCGGGCACGTTGGTCTCCACAGCAGGACTCACCGACGCGATCGCCGACCTCAAGCGCCGCCTCAGGTCGCCGCTCAGCGCGCTGGTGAGCCGCGTGGCGCCGAGCGATCCGCTGCTCGCGCTACCCCGCCTCTTCGACCGGCTGCAAGCCGATCGCGCCGGTGGGCTGACGCTGCGCGACGGCCGCTTCGTGACCGAGGACGGAAAGCACGCAGTCTTGCTGCTTGCTACCCGAGCCGCCGCTTTCGATGGGGCTGTTCAGGGGCCGCTGGTCGACGCGATCAACGAACGCTTCGAGCAAGACGTCCGCGCCCACCACCCGGCAGCCACCCTCGAGTCGAGCGGCATCAATCGCTTCGCGGTCGCTGCCGAGCGCGTCATCAAGCGCGACATCCAGACCGTCTCTGTCATCGGCATCATCGGACTGCTTGTCATCTGCCTCGTCTTGTTTCGCTCGCTCGTGCTGGCTGTGTTGGTCACCGTGCCGCTCGTTGCGGGCACGGCGTTCGGCTTGGCCTGCACTCTGCTGGTCTTTGGGCGGGTCCATGGTCTGACGCTCGCGTTCGGGGCCTCCCTGATGGGCGTGGCGATCGACTACGTGGTGCACCTCTACTGCCACCACGCCTGGGCGCCCGTGCGTCGGCACGGGGCATCCGCCGCCGAGCCTCTCGACCCGAGCGCCACGCTTCGCCATGTGCGCGCAGGGCTTATCTTAGGGGCGCTGACAACCGTCGCTGGCTTCGTGGCGCTCGGTTGGTCAGGGTTTCCTGGCTTGGCGGAGGTCGCCCTCTTTGCCTCGACGGGCATCGTCGGCGCACTCCTGGCGACGCTGTTGATGGTTCCAGGCCTGACGCCCTCGCGGATCCGGCCTGGGCCAGGGCTCTCGGGCCTCGCCGGCGCGTGCCGGGCGGTGTTTCGCGTGGTCGGAGCCGGGGACGCGCGGGGTAAGCGCATCGCGGCAGCGGTCGCGCTGGTGGCGCTCGTCGTCTGCGCGATCGGCTGGCAGCAGATCGTCTGGGACGATGAGCTCGCCGACTTCCGAGCGATCGACGGCGAGATGTTCGACGAAGACGCGCGCGTTCGGGCGCGGGTTGCGCGCTTCGAGCAGAGCCGAGTCATCGTCGCGCTGGGAGCCAGCGACGAGGAGGCGCTGCAGGCAAACGACGCGGTGGCCGACCAGCTCAAGGGAGCGGTCGAGGCCGGTGAGCTCGGCGGCTTTCGCAGCGCTGCGATGCTGCTGCCGAGCGCCAAGCGTCAGGCTGCAGTTGCTGATACCGTTCGCTCGAGCGAGGCCCTCTGGACGCGCTTGACGGCGACGCTGACCGCGGCCGGGTTTGTGCCCGGCGCCTTCGAGCCGTTCCGTCGCTCGCTAGCGGAGCCGCCGTCGCCGCCACTGACCTATCGCGAGCTCGCCGCTTCGCCGCTCGAGCCTCTCGTTCGCTCGTTTCGTGTCCAGCTCGACGGGCAGGTAGGCATCCTCACGTTCTTGCGCGGGCTGCATGACGTTGAGGGCGTCTCTGCCCGCGTAGCGCAGATTGGCGCTGCCCGCTTTGTCGACCAAGGCGCGCTGATGGCCAAGGCGAACCGCGCCTACCGTCAGTCGACGACCGTTGCGCTGTTGGTGGGCCTCGTGGTGGTCTTTTTGGTGCTGCTCGTCCGCTACCGCGGCGCGCGCCTGAGCCTCGCCGCCTTCATCCCAGCCGTTGCTGCAGCGGGGCTGACGGTCGCTGTCCTGGCCCTCGTTGGGCAGCCGCTCAACCTGCTGTCGCTCACGGCGCTCCTGATGGTCTGCAGCATTGGCGTGGACTATGGTGTGTTCGTGTGTGAGGCCCACAAGCGTGGAGACGAGGCCACCATGACCGCCACCTTGATGTCGCTTGTGGTCGCGTGCCTGTCGACGGTGTTTGGCTTCGGGCTGCTCGCGCTTGCCGAGCACCCTGCGCTGCGCTCCATTGGCTTGACGGCCGCTGTCGGCGTCGTCTGTGCCTTGACGCTTGCGCCACTGGCGCTCGTCGTCGCCGGGCAGCGCCCGCTGGAGGCTTCATGAGGAAGTACCCTGCTCGCGTTGCCGCATGGAGCGCTCTCGCTGTCGCTGCCGTCATGTTCGTCGCGTGTCCAAGCGCGGACCGCCGTCAGGGCGACTCACAGCGACAGACTGGACTCACCGACGCTCACTACCCTGGCGAGCTTCGACCGCCGGCGGCCCTCGGGGGCGACTGGTTCTTTCGACAGCGCGTCACGATCCGCTGGCGCCAAGGCACAGACGACTACGAGCGCAGCTTCGATGCGGTCTTGCAGAAGCAGGGGCCGACGCTCGAGCTTATCGCGCTCTCGCCGATGGGCCAGCCGGGATTCATCATCACTCAGGTTGGCACCGAGGTGACCATGAAGGCCCGGGCCGAGGTTGCGCTTCCGTTCCCGCCGCGCTTTATCCTGCTCGACGTCCAACGCACATTCTTCGACTGGCTATCGGTGGAGCAGGGCGCCGAGGACCGACCTCTGCACGGGGGCAAGGGGGAGGTTGGTGGTGAGCTGGTGACCGAGTCGCGAGCGTATCACGCGCTGGTGACGCGGACCTTTGCGCGGCTCGATGGGCAACCGCCCGGCGTGATCCGGGTCGCACACAGTGACCATGTCGCCGGCGAGCGTCTGCCGCGGCGCGCGACGCTCGTGAACGGGTGGTTTGGCTACTCGATTGTGATCGAGACTGTCGAGCAGACGCGGCTCGAGCGCTGAGTGGGGGGCGGGTGCGGGGGGCTGGGGGTGATGCGTTTGCGCGCTCGCGCTTAGGCCCGCGCTCGCGCTCAGGCTCGCGCCCGCGCTCAGGCTCGCGCTCGCGCTCAGGCTCGCGCCCGCGCTCAGGCTCGCGCTCGCGCTCGCGCTCGCAGCTCGCGCCCGCCGCAGTCTGGGTAGGGGTG
>CALHXW010000383.1 GCA_938040325.1 uncultured bacterium
GTGTGTCCGGCGTCGAGCCACGTCAGAAATCGTTTGGATACACCCGTCACTTTCTGGCTATCGGCCTGTCCGTTCGGCAACTTTAGCCGAGGCCGGAATCGACCCGGCGCTCGCTGGTGGACACGGGCACGCGTCCGACCTGCACCGCACCGCGCCGACCGATCACGAGCTCGACTCTCTACCAACTGGAGCGACCAGCGTGGCAAAGCCCCACATGTGCTCAGCAAAGATCTCGGCCATCTTCAAGCTGATAGGGATGATCGAGCCGTGGCAAGGGGCTCAGACCTCGCTGCACGCGATGCTTGCCGACGACGTCGCACACCATCCGGGCGCCTACTTCAGCCAGCTCGGTATGTACCGGGACAAGTCCGCGAACAAGGGCGGCTGGCCGCTGCGAAGCCCCAACCCCGCAGCCCACGACGACGACATGGTCGAGCGCCTGTGGGACACGAGCAGCCAGCTCGTCGGACGGACCAGCGCCGGCTGAGACCCGCTGTTGCGACCGCGCCCGTCACTCGACCATGAGGCGGTAGGTCTTCCCGACGGCCACGCAGGTCGGGTCGCCACTACCGCCCGCCATGATGATGTCGCTGTTGTCGGTGATCGCGCGCGCGCCGAATGCGACCGGGCTTCCCGGCAGGCGCCCAACCCAGCCGAGTTCCTCATCGAAGACGTGAAGGAGCGTGGTGTGACCAAGCAGCGTACGGCCGTCCGGCAGCGTCTCACCAACGAAGAGCGTGCCAGCAAATGGCGCCTGCTCTCGCCGCATCCAGGTGTCGGTCGCCGGGTCATAGATGAACGCCATCGGCGCAATCACCGGGCCCGCTTCAGTGAACTGCCCAGACTCTGCTGAGGCCACGACGGCCACCTTCCCTGAGGCAAGCAAGGCAGCGCCTGGCTGCTCGAACCACCTCGGCGGCTGCGCAGTCACCTGCCACGCTTCCGACGCAGGGTCGAAGCGAAGGGTGCGGTCGCGGTCGACAAGCAGAACCGAGCCGTCACGAAGCTCTACGAGCGACACGTGGCCAACGACGCCCCCTAAGCCCTCGCTGACATCGCGCGCCGAGCCGCTCGCGAGGTCGATGAGCTCGGCCGTCTTGTACCCGTCGGCGTCGTCGGTCCAGCCGCCAACGACCAGCAACCGGTCGTCGGTGACGATGGCCGTTCGGTGACCGCTGCGCCCGACGGTGAGTGGAGCCCCCGGCGAGACCAGCGAGGTCACGGGGTCGAAGCGGTCGACCCTGCTGAGGTGGGTACCATCGCTGTCGATGCCGCCGACGATGAGAATGGTCCCGTCCGGCAGCGCTGTGGCCGTGTGTCGAGACCGCGCCGGAAGTGTCGCGACCGTTTGCCAATCGCCGCCAGGCACAAGGCGTTCGATGCCGTCGACGCTCACCACCGCCTGGTCGGGACACGCGCCCATGCTGCCGCCGATGGCGAACACGTCGTCGCCCATTCCGGTCAGCGTGTGGCCAAAGCGAGCGGCGATGAGCTCAGGGCCAACGACCCATTCGCCGACCGCATCGACCTCAGGCGGATACTCAATGTTGCCCCAGTCGATGTCCGCGTCGTCGTTTGTGCTGGTGCTGGTGCCGCTGTCACAGCCGCCGAGCGCCAAGGTCCCTAGGAGTGTCAGGAGGATGAGACGTGTCATGGTCGTTCCCGTGTTGCGTTCACGCGCAGCTCCGACGGCTGTCTTGCCGCAGGTCTGAGCAAGCGCCGTGCCAATCCTGCCGCCGCGCTCCCAGCTGTATTCAATGCGAGGCCTGTGATGAAATTCGCACCACCAGGCCAGCTGCTTGACGCTTCGGCCCGTCTGGTGGATGCCGAAGCGCACGCAGCACCAACGACGCCTGGAACAACACGACGTGAACAGCAACGACTTCATCGGCCTTTGGGCGCTCGACCCCGACAGCTCGGACTATGGTCCACTGCCTGCCCCGCAGTCGGCCGTGTACACGATTCTGCCCAGCGCCGGCGACCACGGGCTGTCGCTGCACGCCCAGTGGACAGATGCCGAAGGTCAGTACGCCGAGCTTGGCTTTCTGATCGCAGCCGACGGCGTCGGGCGCCCCTCACCCGACGGCTCTGGCCACACGATGGCGGCGTTCGTCGAGGGCGACGCTCTGGTCACCGAAGTCCGCGATGGCGACCTCGTGGTGCACCGAGCAGCCAGACGGCTTGACGGCGACACGCTATGGATCGAGCAGGAGCTCGACGGCCACACCCTCCGCGCCGCGTACCAGCGTGCGCGCGCCAAGCAGGTCATCCTCTACCGACGCGACCTCAAGATGCGCAAAGGCAAGATCGCCGCTCAGGTGGCGCACGCTTCGCTGAAGGTCTTCTTCGACCGGGACGTCGGCGGACCGGGCGAGCTGCGGGTGCCCATCCGCGGCGACATGGCGTGGTGGTGTCAGCGAAACTTCGCCAAGGTCGTGCTCTCGGTCGCCGACGAGGAGACGCTGCTGGCTGCCCACCAGCACGCCAAAGACGCCGGGCTACCCACCGCACTCATCACCGACAGCGGTCGCACCGAGTTTCACGGGGTGCCAACGCACACGACGGTCGCGATCGGGCCTGCCCACACCGAGCGCATCGATGTCATCACGGGGCGTACAGGGCTGGTGGAGACCAAGCTCGCGTAGCCGCGGCCGAGCGCGTCACGTCGCTCAGCTGGCGCGCGCCATGTCGGCAAGCGCTGCGATGCCGGCGGCTACAACGCCTGGACTGGCCTCCGAGTAGCCACCGGCAGGCAAGAGCACAAGCCCCGCGCGAAGCTCACGGGCCCAGCGGCCGATGCGACGGTCGCGCTCTAACACGCCAGCAGCCGTCACCCGCTGCGATCCCAGCGGGTCACCGGCGAGGATGTCGGTGCCGGCGACGTACACGATGACGGTAGGCGTGACGCGCTCGGAGATCTCGGCGACCAGCCGGTCGACAGCCTCGAGGTAGGCAGCGTCGTCAACGCCGGACGGCAGCTCGTGGTCGATGTCAGACGGCGGCTTGGGAAACGGAAACGCGTCCCGCTCGTGGAGCGAGGCCGTCAGCACGTTAGCTGCGCCTCTGAGGGCCACGGCGTTGCCGTCTCCGTGGTGAGTGTCGAGGTCGATCACGACCACAGGTCCGCTCACATCGACAGCGGCAAGCGCGACGGCAACATCGGCGATGAGGCAGAAACCATGAGCCAGCGCGGGCCGAGCATGGTGGTAGCCGCCCGCGAGGTTGAAGGCCCAACCGCCGGCAGCAGCGTGGCGCAAAGCGGCGATCGTCCCGCCGGTTGCCCGCAGCTGCGGCGTGAGGATGGCACGCCGGGCGAGAGGCCCGGGTAGCGCGGCCAGCACCGACAGCTCCGCGGCCTTGGCCAGCGCCTTCGACGAGCGCAAGCCGTCGAGGTGGCTCGGTGCATGAACCGCCTGGAGCTCTTCGGGCGTCGGCTCTGCTGGCGAGACGAAGACGCTCTTGGCGACGCCATGGACGCCGACCAGCGCGTCGCGCACCCGGCGTGCCTTGTCGAGAACGAACCCGTGCACCCGCTTGAGCGGCAGTCCTCTGCCGTAGTTGTAGGCAGGGTCGTAGAAGTAGGCGGTCTCGGGCATCATCAACTCCGCGGCGTCGCTGGCCGAGACCGTAGGCGCGCGTTACGGCGATTCAACGCAGCGAGCGGGATCGGGCACTTGGAAGCGGCGTGGCCAACCTCGCGCTCAGAAGCGCCCTGAGAGGCCGACTCCGAGAGCATCGCGGTCGCTCCACGGGGTGACGACGACGTCCGCTGGACCGTCCTCAGACGTGAAGTGCAGCAGCGTCGGGACCAGGTAGCCGGCCGCGAAGCCAATCCCGCTGCCGACCAAGATATCGGTGGTCCAGTGCCGGTCGCTGACGACACGCAAGAGCGCCGTGGTGGTCGCGCCGACAAAGCTACCGACGCAGGCCACCGTTCCCCAAGGACCGTCACCGTAGAGGTCCATGGCGCCATGGAAGGCGCACGACAGACCGGCCCCTGTGAAGGCAAACGAGGAGTGCCCGCTGGCGAAGCTGCGATTCACTTCCGACGTACCACAGAGCGCGGAGACGCCTGGGTCGCCTTCGCACTCTGAGCCAAAGGGCCTCGCCCGACCGGCTGTTGCCACGAGCAGCGCGCTGAGAAACCCGGTGACCGCATAGGCTTGCCCAATCATCGCCGTCATCTCCCACGCCACCTCGGGGTCTTGGTGAACGGCCAGCGCGGTGATGAGCGTGTCGACGAGGGGGTAGCTCATGGTCGCGTACCACGTC
>CALHXW010000384.1 GCA_938040325.1 uncultured bacterium
CTGGGCTCCGAGCTCCTCGTCGCCCCTGTTGTCACGGAGGGCGCCGACCGCCGCGACGTCTATCTCCCCGCCGGCCAGTGGTTCCACGTCTGGACCGGCGACAGCTACGAAGGCGGTCGGCTCGTCAACGTCGCAGCACCCATCGGCCAGCCCCCGGTCTTCTCCCGAGGCGCAGACCGCAGCGACCTCCGCGCCATCGAGTAGGCGTGTCTTCCTGGTTCGCGCCGGCTGACGACGCCGCCAAGGTTCGCGTTCGGCACCACCCGCCGGCACTCTCCGTCGGACCACGTGCCCGTCCTTTCGTGCAGTATGTGCAGCACGTGGTTCGGCGGCTTCAAATGCTGGTGGTGTCAGCGAGATAGATTGGCATATTTGCGTGCGTTGAAGTGGGTCACCATACTCGTCGAATGAGGTGACAACAGTGGCGCTTAAGCGATGTTTTGCGGTGTTCTTGATGGGCATCTGGGTGGCATGCGGGGATTCGCACGACCTGTGTCTGGACGGGCCACCGTTGGAACCCAAAGGCTACCAAGAGCTTGTCGACCGGTTCGAAGCGATGGCAGCCGACAACTGCCAGGCCGGACCAACGTATTCCAGCAGTGGTGTCTGCGACGACTTACCGTTCAAGTTCGTTGGGTTCGGTTCGGGGTATGGCGGTCAGAACTTTTACTATCACAAAGACACAGAAGTCTTGGTCGCTCGCACGGTCTTTGTCGATAGCAGTTTAGACGGCTGCCTCGTTCGGTACTGGCCACGGCGCTTCGAGTGCACTTCGGTCTCAGATACGCGGAACTACTGCCCGGTGACCCCCGGGGAAAGATAGCGCTGCGCGTTGGGCTCGACGCAAAGAAGGACCTGTCCGCGGACTCGCTTCTGCTCACGCCACCCGAACCCGGTCTACGCGGTGGCCAAAAGCCGCGTCGAAACGGCGGTGTTCGGTACCTCTGCGAAAAAGAGGTGCTCCAGCCATCGACGACCCCGCTCACTTCTCGTACTTTGGATGAGCATGGGTGCGTGCACGATCGGTCTAACCGGTCCTCGTTGGGGGTGAGCGAGATGATGAAGCGACGATGGTTGAAGGTGTCAGCGTGGGCGCTCGTGGGTGCGCTGTCGCTGGGCGGACCGGCACTTGCGGTGGAGGTCGAAAACCTCGACCGCGAGCGCTACGAGATCTGGGTGGAGTCGGTCGATAAGAAACGACTCCTGCAGCTCGATGTCGACATGGTCACCCACGTGATCTGCGCGCAGCGCTGTCGGTTCTGGGGCCCGGGCCTTGGTGAGGTTCGCGCAACCCGAACCGATCGGGTCGTGCTGGTCGACGGACAGCTGCGGCGCTGGGAAGGAACGGTCCGCTGAAGCGACGAGAGTCGGACCGATGACGGCGCAGACAGCTGCGATGCCGACGCCGCACACGAGCCGGGTTCTTGAAGTCTTGGGCGATCGCGTCGTAGGGTCCCGCGCGCCTGACCCGTTCTGTGGTGTCTGGCCTACCCGTCACTTTGAGAGGAGCTCCGCATGTCGCTCTTGAGAGTCCCCGCAGCGGTCCTAGCCGCGCTGAGCCTGGTCTTTACGCTTCCTGCTGGTTGCGATGACGGCACGACCGCCGACACCAACGAGGACAACACTGGCGCCGGCGGCAAAGCCGACAGCGGCTGGGTTGGTGCCGACACCTTCGAAGCTGGCGGCACAGTCTTGAGCTTGGTTCGCCACCCCGCCGAGGGTGAGTGGCGTGAGCTTGCGACCGACCCCGACGTTCAGCTCCAGCTCATCGACGCCCAGCTGAAGTTCGTCAAGACCACCGCGGAGGCGAACGGCTGGCGCTTCAATCAGCTTGCCGACACCGTCGAGATTGCCGACGTGAACGTCACCGACGACGGCACGGTGGAGATTCTCTACGAAGCGGTGGTCGACTTCTTGGGCCGACTCGAGGGCCGCGACGGTGTCCCGGCGTTCGACGACCTCACCAACACCGCGTTCGCAGCGCTGGTGCCGCTCGACCCGATCAACGTCGCCTACTCGACGATGGGCGACTGCTCCGACACTGAGAAGTACCCGATCTCAGACAAGAACTTTCATTACTACTTCGCGCCTGAGGCCGAAGACTGTGAGCTTGAGACCACCACCGCCGACGTGCGCGTGACCGAGGTCTTCGAGCGCGAGATCGTCTGGCCTGAGTACGACCGTCTCCTCGGCAAGCTCGAGGGCTACGACGAGCCCGGCTTTACCGCAGCGCTCGTCCCCAACGTGGGCGACAGCGACCCGTACTCCCGCTTCAACGTCCACCGCGAGATGCTCGAGCGCAACTTGGGTCTGTCGGGCGTGACGGCCGCCGACGACAGCTACGTCCGCTTCGAGTGGATCGAGGGTGGCGTGGCGATGATCATCGACCTCTACGACCCGACCCTGGTCCGCTGGGACTTTGCTCGGCAGTTCCGTGAGCGCCTCGGTGAGTACACGCTCGTTCACTACAACGGCCACTCGTCGTACGGCACCAAGCACCTGCTCGACGAGCCGGAGTCCTTCACCGACACCTATCAGATCATCATGCTCCACAGCTGCCAGAGCTACGCCTACTACACGCGCCAGGTCTTCCGCGCGAAAGCCACAGACGAGGACCCCAGCGGCTTCGACCTCGCGGACGTCGTCGCAACCGGCAAGAGCAGCTACCCCAGCGGCGCACCACCGACACTCAGCTACCTGCTTGAGCACCTCATGGAGGGCATGGTCGCCGTCAACAACGGCAAGCCCGAGGACGCCCCCGACTGGATCAGCATCGTCGAGGGCATGTCGGCGTCGACGTGGGGCGACATCATGTACGGCGTCGCCGGTGTCCGCAGCAATGGTTGGAAGCCTTAGCAGGCCGAACAGCAAGCTCACCGAAGGGCCCGAGAGCAATGCTCGCGGGCCCTTTTTGGCGTCCGGTTCCGAGCCAAAACGCCGAGACGTTCCCATCGAATGTCCAAGTTCGGTAAGCTCTTCGCGTAGGTCAACTAGACCCAAAACAAGCGCTATTTTCGAGCGAGGCGAACGCTCCGGTGCTTGCCAGCGGCGTCGGCCGAATGAAGGCCCTGCGAGCATCGTCGAGTTCGGGTGAGCGGAGCGAGCGGACCGACGCTGCTGGCGAGTGCATCGCGGAAGGCGCA
>CALHXW010000385.1 GCA_938040325.1 uncultured bacterium
CTCGCGCCCGCGCACACGCCCGGCGCGCTAGCACGCGTGCCGGGTGACGCGTGCCGGGTGACGCGTGCCGGGTGACGCGTGCCGGGTGACGCGTGCCGGGTGACGCCGGGTGATGCATACGCGTGCCGCGTAACGCATAGACGTGCTGGGTGATGCGTCGTCGTGCCGAGCCCTCCCGACCCTGACGAAGCTCGCGACCTGACCAATGCGTCGCGGCCTCGCAACGACGCGGCCGCGTTTTGGCCCAGGTTCGTGCCCACGCCCACGCCCACTGGCCGTTCTCACGCCCATACGCGTTGGCCTCAACGTCCTCCGAAGGGCCGATCGTTGCCGCGGCTTGGCAGTGCGGTCGGCGTGTCGGCGCGGAGGTAGCTGTCGACCGAGCGCGCCGTTTCGCGGCCATCGCTGATCGCCCACACAATGAGGCTTGCGCCGCGCGAGGCATCCCCGGCCGCGAACACGCCTGGCACCGATGTGACGCGCGTCTGCGGGTCGATGGCGACCTGGCCCCGTCCATCCAGCGCGACGCCGAGCTGCGCGTGCAGAGCCTCTGCCACGGGCGATACGAAGCCCATGGCCAAGATGACGAGGTCCGCCGGTAGGGTGACCTCGCCCCCCACCTCGGTGAGGACGCCGTCGACGAGCTCGACCTGGACCGCGTGGAGGGCCGTCACTTGGCCGTCTTGACCAGTGAGGCGGGTGGTCTTGAGCGCAAACACGCGCTCGCCGCCCTCCTCCTGGCTCGACGACGTGGTGAAGACCATCGGCCACTGGGGCCACGGGTTTCCGTCGCTCCGCTCGGTCGGAGGGGCCGGCATGAGCTCGAGCTGATGGACGCTAGCCGCGCCCTGTCGATGGGCGGTTCCGAGGCAATCGCTGCCCGTGTCGCCGCCACCGAGAATCACGACGCGCTTGCCGGCCGCGCTGACTCGAGGCTCGGGTGGTGTCGCGCCTGCGACCACCTGGTTCTGCTCGACGAGGTAGTCCATGGCCACGTGCACGCCGCCGAGCTCTCGCCCCTCGACCGTCAGCTCCCGCGGCCGCTCGGCCCCGATAGCAACGACCACCGCATCATGTCCCACCTTCAGCTCGTTCCAGCTGACGTCGGCACCGATGGTGATGCCGGTCTTGAAGACGACGCCCTCAGCTTCGAGAATCGCCACACGCCGGTCGATGACCGACTTCTCCATCTTGAAGTCTGGGATTCCGTAGCGAAGCAGCCCGCCAACCTGGTCTCTCTTCTCGAACACGACCACCAGGTGCCCAGCGCGGTTGAGCTGAGCAGCCGCAGCCAACCCAGCCGGTCCCGAGCCCACCACCGCCACGCGCTTGCCGCTCCGTGTCCGGGGAGGCTCAGCCACCACCCACCCTTCGCTGAACGCCCGCTCGATGACCTCTTTTTCGATCTGCTCGATCGTGACGGCTTCGTCATTGACCGCCAGCACACAAGCGGCCTCGCACGGCGCGGGACAGAGCCGACCGGTGAACTCCGGGAAGTTGTTGGTCGAACGTAGTGCAACGTAGGCGCGGCGCCAGTGATCGGTGTGAACCAGCCCATTGAAGTCGGGGATGCGGTTGCCGAGCGGGCAGCCTTGCATGCAGAAGGGCACGCCGCAGTCCATACAGCGCCCACCCTGGGCAGCCGCCGAGCCCTCTTTGTGCAGCGCGATGAACTCGCGGAAGTCGCCCACACGCTCGCTGACGGGACGCTTCTCTGGCGCAACTCGGCCAAGCGTCAAGAAGCCTTTCGGATCACCCATGCCCCACCACCTGCTTTCGTGCATGCGGCGGCCGCAGCCGCGCCCGCTTCTGTTGCAGCATGCGCCGGTACTCGACCGGCATGACCTTGACGAAGCGCGACACCATCATCTCCCAGTTGTCGATGATTCGCCGGCCGAGGCTCGACTCCGTGTAGCGCACGTGGTCTTCGATCATGCCGTAGACCAACCAGAGGTCGCTCTCGTCGACCATCGGCTCAAGCTCGACCATGTCCTGATTGCAGCGCCTGTCAAAGTCGCGGTCGGTGTCGAAGACGAAGGCCACGCCGCCGCTCATGCCGGCCGCAAAGTTCTTGCCCGTGCTGCCCAAGACAACCACCACGCCACCTGTCATGTACTCGCAGCCGTGGTCACCGACCCCCTCAACGACAGCCTTCGCGCCGCTGTTGCGTACCGCGAAGCGCTCGCCGGCTCGCCCCGCGACGTAGCACTCGCCAGACGTGGCGCCGTAGAGCGCGACGTTGCCGCAGACAATGTTGTCGGCGGCGACAATCCGGCTCTCGCGTGGGTGCCGGATGATGATGCGTCCGCCCGAGAGGCACTTGCCGACGTAGTCGTTGGCGTCGCCCTCAAGCGCAAGCGTCACACCTTTGGCCAAAAACGCCGCGAAGCTCTGCCCCGCCGAGCCGGTCATGCCCACCCGGATGGCGCCCTCAACGAGTCCACGCGCACCATGGCGGGTGGCGATGGTGCCCGATAGTCCCGCGCCGACCGAGCGATCGGTGTTGCGGATCGTCATGTTGAGCTCGACCCGTCCACCCCGCTCGATGGCATCACGCGACTGCTCGATCATCACCGTGTCTAGCGGACTGTCGACGGCGGCCTGCGGCGTCGTGTGCAGCCGCGCGACCTCCGCCGGCGCGCTCACGTGATGCAGTACCGCGCTCAGATCCAGGGTCTTGGCCTTGGGGTGCGTGATGTCGGTTCGCTGACGCAGCCGGTCCACCTGGCCGACCATGTCGTCGAAGCGGGCAAACCCCAGCTTCGCCATCCACTCTCGGACCTGCTCAGCGATGAGGAACATGAAGCGAATCACGTGCTCAGGCTCGCCAGCGAAGCGCCGACGCAGCTCAGGGTCCTGGGTGGCAATGCCGACCGAGCACGTATTGAGGTGGCACTTGCGCAGCATGATGCAACCCATCGCGATCAGCGGCGCGGTCGAGAAGCCAAACTCCTCGGCACCGAGCAGCGCGCCGACGACGACGTCGCGCCCAGTCCTGAGACCACCGTCGACCTGCACCCGGACGCGGCCGCGGAGATCGTTTTGCACCAGGACCTGCTGCGTCTCTGCCAGCCCTAGCTCCCACGGGAGGCCCGCGTGCTTGATGGAGCTCACGGGCGACGCTCCGGTCCCGCCACTGAAGCCCGCGATGACCACCGCGCCGGCACCTGCCTTCGCGACTCCCGCGGCGACCGTGCCAACGCCTGCCTCACTGACGAGCTTCACGCTGACCCGCGCCTTCCGGTTGACGGACTTGAGGTCGTGAATCAGCTGCGCGAGGTCTTCGATCGAATAGATATCGTGGTGCGGTGGCGGCGAGATCAACATCACGCCGGGCGTCGAACAGCGAACCTTGGCAATGCGCTCGTCGACCTTGTGGCCGGGGAGCTGTCCGCCCTCCCCCGGCTTGGCCCCCTGAGCCATCTTGATCTGCAGCTCGTCGCAGCTGACCAGGTACTCGGCGGTGACACCGAAGCGACCGGACGCCACCTGGTGGATCGCGCTGCGGCGCCAGTCGCCCCCCTCTTCCACCGGGTAGCGCCGGGACTCCTCACCGCCTTCGCCGCTGTTGGACTTCCCGCCGATGCGGTTCATCGCGATGGCGAGGGTCTCGTGAGCCTCGGCCGAAAGCGATCCGAACGACATCGCGCCGCTGGCGAAGCGCTTGACCAGCTCGGCGGCAGGCTCCACCTCGGAGAGAGGGATCGCGCTCGCGCTGTCGGTGACGATCTCGAAGAGTCCGCGGATGCTTGCCGGTGCCCCGCGCTCATTGTCGATAAGCTCCGTGTAGGTCTGAAACGCAGCAGGATCGCCTGAGCGGGCGGCCGCCTGGAGGTGTGCGATGGTTGCAGGGTCCCACTTGTGCCGCTCACCCCGGCGTCGCCACTGAAAGACACCGCCGGCCGGCAGCTCATCAGCTTCCCACTGCGCGCTGGCGCCAAAGCCGCGCTCATGACGCGCCTCGACCTCCGCTTCAAGGGCATCAAGTCCGACGCCGCCGAGACGGCTGGACGTCCCGGTAAAGTGCCGCTCAACCAGCTCATCGGCTAGACCCACAGCCTCGAAGATCTGGGCGCCCCGGTACGACTGCAGCGTCGAGATGCCCATCTTCGACATGATCTTGCGAAGGCCCTTTTCGATCGCGTTGATGTAGTTGCGCTGGGCGTCCTCGATGCGCTTGGTGAGGCTCTCGGCGTGGGCCTCGCCCTCAGCCGCCTCGGCCACCGACGGCGTGTCGGCCTCGACGATCGCCCCGATGGTGTCTAAGGCGAGGTAGGGGTTGACGCAGGCTGCGCCGTAGCCAAAGAGCGTGGCGAAGTGGTGGACAGCGCGGGCCTCGGCTGTCTCAACGACGAGCCCAGCGTGAACGCGAATTCCCTCGCGGACCAAGTGCTGATGGACGGCAGACAGCGCCAAGAGCGAGGGGATCGGACGCCGGCGGGCGTCGACGTCTCGGTCGGAGAGGATCAGGATGTTGTAGCCCTCGTCGATCGCCTTCACAGCCGCGGCACAGAGCTCGTCCACCGCCCGCTCCAGACCGGTGCTGGGGTCGTAGACCATCGGCAGGGTTGTCGGCTCGAACACGCCGATCTCGAGAGCACGAATTCGCGCCACGTCTGCGTTCGTCAGCACTGGCGACGCAACCGACACCCGGTGGCACTGCTCAGGGGTCTCCTCAAACGTGTTGCCGTCTGGGCCCAAGCTGGTCGACAGCGTCATCACCAGGCTCTCTCGGATCGGGTCGATCGGCGGGTTGGTGACCTGAGCAAAGAGCTGATGGAAGTAGTTGAAGAGCGACGGTGCCATGTCGCTCAGCACCGCCAGGGGCGTGTCGGTACCCATCGAGCCCGTCGGCTCCTTGCCGTGGGTCGCCATCGGCGTGAGCACGAGCCGGATGTCCTCGTCTGTGTAGCCAGCGGCCCGCTGGAGCCGCCACAGCTCTTCGGCGTCAAAAGGCGGGATCGGAGGCGCTGCCGGCGTGTTTGCCAGGTCGAACACATTCGCCCGCAGCCAGCGCGCGTAGGGCCAGCGCGAAGCCACGTCGTGCTTGGCTTCCGCATCGTCGATGATGCGACCCTCGGTCGTGTCCACAAGCAGCATGCGCCCTGGCTGCAGCCTCCCCTTGCGCCGCACGTCGCCCGGTGCCACATCGAGGGCACCATACTCCGACGATAGAATCACGCGGTCATCGGCGGTGACCACGTAGCGCGCAGGTCGGAGCCCGTTGCGATCGAGGGTGGCACCGACCAAGGCGCCATCGGTAAACACGATGGCCGCCGGGCCATCCCAGGGCTCCATCAGGTTCGATGAGTACTCGTAGAAGGCCCGGCGCTCGGGCGGCATCTCGGGGTCGTTTTCCCACGCTTCGGGAATCATCATCATCATCGAGTGGTGCAGCGGACGCCCGCCGAGGTGCAGGAGCTCCACCATGTTGTCGAACTGGGCCGAGTCGCTGCCATGAGGAACGATGATGGGGAAGAGGCGCTCGAGCGGTCCGCCAAACTTCGCGGACTGGAGAATGGCACGACGCGCGCCCATCCAGTTCCGGTTGCCCTGGAGCGTATTGATCTCGCCGTTGTGGGCGATGAAGCGGCACGGCTGCGCGCGGTCCCATGTCGGAAACGTGTTCGTGGAAAACCGCGAGTGCACGACGGCAATACTCGAGACCATATCGGGGTCGTTGAGGTCGTCGTAGAAGCGGGGCAGCTGGTGGCTGAGCAGGAGCCCCTTGTAGACGAGCCGCTCGGAGCTCAGGCTCGCGATGTGAAAGCGCTGCTCGGGATCGATGCCGCGCTCACGAACACGGTTCTCGCTGACCTTTCGAATCACGTAGAGGACTCGCTCGAGGGCGCTCGGAATGATCCGTCGGCAGCCGATGAGCACCTGGCGAATGACCGGGAGCGTCTGACGCGCCACGCGGCCCGCAGCGGCGACATTGACCGGCACATCACGCCAGCCGATCACGAACTGGCCCTCGTCGCGGACGGTTTGTTCGATGATCTCCTCGCACGCAAGGCGGCGGGCGCTGTCTTGCGGCAAAAAGACCATGCCGACGCCGTAGCGTCGCCGCCGGGGCATCTTCCAGCCGTGCCTCAGCCCTTCGCGCTTGAAGAAGCGGTGCGGAAGCTGCAGCAGAATCCCGGCGCCGTCACCGGTCTCGGGGTCACAGCCGCAGGCACCTCGGTGCTCCATCCGCTGCAACATCTCGAGGCCCTGCTCGACGATGGAGCGGCTCTTTGTGCCGCGGAGATGGGCGACGAAACCGATGCCGCAAGCGTCGTGCTCATGTTCGGGGTCGTAAAGACCCTGCTTGGGAGGCAGCAAAGCATGTCCAGGTGCGCGAGATTGGAAACTTGGGCCAGTACGGCCCGAGTTACCTTAACGCACCGCGTCATCCCGCGGCAACCGCGATCCGGAGCCTGACGCTACTTCGTCGCGGGGGGCATCTCGCCAAGCGCCTCAACGGCTGCCGCGAGCGCTTTGGGGTTGTTCTGCCCACGAGGCAGTGCCTTGAGGTGGGTCACGAGCGCCTGCCGCGTCTCACGCTCAGCCGCGACGTCGCCGGTCGCTTTGTTGATATCGGCGACCAGCCCGAGCACGCGCGCTTTCCGTGGGCCGTAGACATGCTTAAGTGCTTGGCGCGCGTGCTTGAGCGCCTCGTCGGGCTTGCCGGCCTTGTGGAGCAACCACGCCATTCGATACGGCGGGTCGTACGCGTTCGGCAACGCATCGACGCTCTGCTGCAGCAGGGGGTAGGCGTCTTTGTGCCGGCCCAAGCGATGATGCACTTCGACCCATGGCCAGTTGTAGGTCATGGCCTCCTGCGGGCTCTTGGCGGCACGAATCGCCTTCTCAAGGAGGGTGCGCTGGGCCTCAGCCAGCTCGGTCCCCGCTGCCTTCTCGTCGAGCGCATCGTGGACGTCCCGCAAGATCTTGAGGCCGTCGGAGCGGTCATCGGGTGTCAGCTTCGACGTGGGATCGAGGGCAATCGCTCTCGCGCGGCTGTCAACGGCGACGATGCGTGTGCGCAGGGCACGCGCGGACGCGTCGCTGACGTTTTTGGCGCAGTAGTGACCATAGGCGACAAAGTCGAGCGCCTTAGCGTTGTTGGCAGCCGCGGCGGCGGTCATGTCCTTGGACGCACGCGCGACGCACGCGTCCCAGTCCTGAGCCTTGTAGAGGGCCCCGATCAGCGCCACGAGGACATCCGGGCGCTGGTCGCCGAGGGCTTTGTGGTCGAGGGCGAGACGGTAGCTTGCGATGGCGTCCGGCCAGGCGCCGTCTGCCGCCGCACGGTCGCCGGCTAGGACGAGCGGACCGGCAGTCTCCGCTTTGGCAGCGTGGCGGTTGGACTCCGCGCGCTTCAAGAACGCGACGAACGCGTCGACGTCGGCTGAGCCAACCAGCCGACCGAGCAGGGTCTCGCCATCTGGCGAGAGCACCAAGAACGTCGGCCAGGCGCTGATTGTGAAGCGGCCCATTGCTGCGGCATTCACGGCTTTGTCGGTGTCGATGGCCAGCCATGAAAAGCGCGCCGACAAGGCACGGATCGCCGGCTTATCGAGCACAAAGTGCTTCATCGACAGGCAGGTGTGACACCAGGGCGCCCAAAAATCGATGACGAGCGGCACATCGCGGGCGCCCGCATCCGCTAGCGCGGCAAAGAGGTCATCTTTATGCCACCGGATCGCACCGGGGTTAGGCGTTTTGGGCGCAGGGGTCTTTACGGTAGACGGCGGCGGACTCGGCTGAACCGGCTTGATCTTGTTGGCCGTCGTTGGCGCGGTGGCGTCCTTACAGCCAGAGGCGGCGAGCAAGCTTACCAGCAGCAAGGCCACGCAGCTGGCAACCCTCATGCGCGCCTCCCGGCGCAGAGGTCCATGACCAACCGCTCCATGATCACTCGCCCGTCCAGCCGGCTCGACTTGAGACGAACGTCCGTCTCGTAGAGGCGCTCGTATGCGGTCCGCAGGATGTGGTCATCAAACTTGGTCGCTTGCTGGTACATCTTCTTGGCCTGAAACGGGTGGAGCTTGAGCAGGCTTGCGGCCGCATCCGGCGACTTCCCTGCTGCACGAAGGGCACCTACCTGCCACAGAAAGCGAAAGTGACGAATCAGCATCGCCAGGATCCGAAGCGGCGGCTCGCGGTGCTCGAGCATCCCTGAGAGATGACGAAGCGCGCTGGCCGTTCGGCGCTGGCCGACGGCGTCTACGAGCTCGAAGATGCTGTGGCTGCGCGTTGCAGCAAGCAGCTCTTCGGCGGCCTGCTCGGTGATCGGCTGCTCGCGCCCCACGAAGAGGCTCAGCTGGTCGACGGTCTGCGAAAGCCGCATGAGGTTGGTGCCGACCAGCTCGCAGACAAGCTGAGCAGCGCCCCAGTCCATCCCGTGGCCGAGACTCTTTGCCCGTGACTGGGTCCACCCGACCGCCTCGCGCCCCTTGAGCTCGTTGTAGGTGAAGACCTTGCCGTTCTTTTTGATGCGCTTGACCAGCGACGTCGACCCGTTGAGCTTGGACGCCTTCAGGATCAGGGTCGCTGCGCGCACCGGCTCGGTGACGTACTTGGTCATCTCCTCGCGCTCGTCTTTCTTCTTGTCGAGAAGCTCAGCTGCCCGCACGACCACGGCCGTGCGCGAGACGAAGAGTCCGATCGAGCGACAGGCTGCGATCACGTCTTTGGCGGAGCGCTTGCCCTCTGCGAGGTCGACGCGCGTGACCGACATGGGGTCATTCGGGTCGTCGACGGCGGCTTCGACGATGACGCGCACGGCATCTTCGATGCGCAGTTGCTCGCTTCCCTGCAGGAGGTAGACCGGCGCGAGTCCGTCCTTGGCGATGGCCTTTTTCAGTGCGTTGGCGTCCATGGTGGGACGTTCGCAGCCGACGCGTTTGCGGTCAACGTCGACGCGTGAGGTTGGACGGTTATGGATAGGGGCGTAGGGCGTTGAGCGCGTGGCGGGCGTGGGGGTGGGCGCGGGCTCGGGGATGGGCGCGGGC
>CALHXW010000386.1 GCA_938040325.1 uncultured bacterium
ACGTCCGCTGGACGAAGGCGATGCGTGCATCGTCGAGTTCAGGTGAGCGAAGCGAGCGTATGGACGTCGCTGGCGAGGGCATCGCCAAAGCCGCAGCCGGACAGAGCGCTTGTTTTGGGCCTAGGCCCAAATCAAGCGCTACTTCCGGCTGCGGCGTCCGATCTACGCACCAACTAGGTTTGTGCTTTCGCTGCGCTCAGCTGACCTCGACGATGCTCGCCGGGCCTTTGTACGGCGCCGACGCCACTGGCAAGCACCGAAGCGTTTGTCCGCGCTCGAAAACAGCGTTTGCAAGCGCCAACCGGTTGGTATCCCGCCTGCCTCCAGGCGGCTCAAGGCTCGGGTGGCCGGTCGAAGAACGCCTCGGGCCCTAGCTGAAAGAGAACAAGGGGCCGGACGGCACCCAGCAGCCGGACGCGAGCCACAAGCGCGTTGCCTCGAACGTAGAACAGGATCGGCCTGCTCGTTGCCTCTGGGAACTCAAGCACCAAGGGCGCTCCGGCGGCGCCAACCTGAAGGGTCCCGCCGGTCGGAAACACGTCCGGGCAGCTCGGTGCGTTCGGTGGGCAGTCGGCAATGAGCTCCGCGATGAGCAGGCCATCCTCCCCGGGATAGAGCTCAAGGAAGACAGGAACGTCGCCGAACTCGCCGAGCTGACCGGCGTAGGATCCGGCTAGGCCTGCCCAACTACGCTCGAGGCACACACCTTCGAGCGCCACGTTGGCCGTCGCGGTTGTGTCGAGGCCTCGAGTACCCAGGAAGCGATAGTTCCGCCCCGCAGCCAGCAGCTCGTCCTCGTAGGAACAGACCTGGGGCAAACAGGCCTCACTGAGCAGGTTGGTGCAACCGACCGCCTGAAGCTGGATGAACAGGTTGTCGACGACCGTCCCAGCTGACAGCGTCGGGACGAAGCAGCCGCCAAAGGGGGCGCCGTCGGACGAGTCGGTCACCATCAGCGTGCCGTCGAAGTGCACACCGTCTCCCTCGAGGGCGTCTTTGACTTCCTGCCCCCCCATTGGCGCCTTGTTGCAGTTCGTGCACTCGATGTTGAGCTTGCTGCCACAAAGGTTCCCGCTGCAGGTACCGACGAGGCACGGATTGACCGGTTCACACTCGGAGGCCTGGGTGCAGGTTCGGCGTTCACAGCGCCTCTCCACGCACGCCAGCACCACGGGCTCGACCGGGCAATCCGACGAGCTCAAACACGGGATGCACGGGCCTTCAACCGCCCGAAGGACGCATGCGCTGCCCTCACACACCGGTTCCTGACACCCGTTGGGCTGAGGACAGGAGAAGAGGTCGCAGCTCTGGGTAGAGGTATCGGTCGTGCTCGTGTCGACCGTGGCGGTATCCTCGACGCTTGTATCGACCGCGTCGTCAAGCACGGTGTCGACGTCATCGGACGGCGCAGCGGGCGAGATGCAGCCAGCAAACACCATGCACAGGAGCGGCCATGCCCGGCCAACACGCGTCGCCGCCATCGAACGCGAAACCATGCTCTCGACGTGTTTCATGAATCACCGCTCGTTGCCTGACGTGGACCTTCAAACGATAGCGTGGCTCGGATGATCGCGTCACCAGAGAACGGAGCTGCCGCATGGATGGTGCGCTCGTAGAGGACCGCCGACTCGCCGCTGAAGGTCGTTGTCGACAGGTCATCCCCCTCCCCAACGCTCTCTGAGCCGTAGGTGTTGGCAGCAACGAGCGCAGACGTGAGCGGCATCAAACGCCACGCCCAGTAGCCCCACACGTTGCCGTCTTCGTGGACCCAGTTGGTTGGGAACGCGATGACGTCCGGACGCTCTTGCCGGCACCACCCCACGAACGCGTCGTCATTGATATCCATGCAGATACCCACGGTGAAGGTGCCTGCACCGGTGTCGAACACACGGTAGCCGCTGTCGCCAACCTGCGCCCATGGTAGGTCCGCCGAGTACAGCAAGGTCTTGCGGTACACGAACGCAAGCGCGCCCCCTCGATCGATGACCATCGCTGAGTTGTAGAGCCCCCCTTCTGCTCGCTCAGGGAAGCCGGCGACGATCCAGCAGCCAGCGTCGCGAGCCACGGCGGAGAGCGCCAAAAACAGAGACCCGCGCGCAGTCTGTGCGACCTTGGTGGCTGCTGCCTCATCGGCAAACAGATAGCCTGTGGCCGCCATCTCCGGCAATACCACCAGATCGGCGTCGACGGCTGCGGCAGCGGCGAGCGCGACAAGACGCTGCTCACTGGCGGCGACGTCGGCCTTGTCGGCCTTGAACTGGACTGCGCTTAGGTTCACCACGCCATGCTACACCAGATCGCGCGGCCCGACTGGAGGTCCTCGACGATCGATGCTCGCGTGACGGTGTCGACCAGAGCGAACGCCCCAGCAGCGGCCACAACGACCGGCGCAGGCACCATTGACGTCCCGCCGACCCCCGGAGGATAGTCGCGCCGTGTCTAGCTCCCCCACACTCCGAGCGCTCAGCGTCGCCCTGGTCTGGGCTTCGATGGCTTGCGGCGATCCGCCGGCCGCCGCCGATGCTGACGCTGACGCCACAAGCGACGTGCCCAGTGATACCGCTGCGGCGACGTCATGCCCTGGCCGAGCCCCGCTCAACACCGTCTTCTTCGGCGACCTCCACGTCCACACTGCCCTGTCGTTGGATGCCAACCTGCAAGGCACTCGTCTGACGCCGCGGGATGCGTACCGCTTCGCCCGTGGCGAGACCGTCGGCTTGCCGCCCTACGTCGACGATGTCCCGCTACGTAACGCTCAGCTCGCGCGCCCTCTCGACTTTGTCGCCGTCACCGACCACGCCGAGTTTCTCGGCGCTGTCTCCCTATGCAATGACGCTGGCTCCGACGTCTACGACCATCCTCAGTGCGTCCTCATCCGTGACGACCCGGACCAGGCGTTTGTCGTCATCAACAGCTTCTTGGCGTTCCCCGAGGCCTCGGCAGGACAACCGCCTCTCTGTGGCGACGCAGGGGCCTGCGACGACGCCAACACCTCGGTGTGGCAAGAGGTCATTGCCGCCGCCAACACCCACAACGACCCGTGCTCGTTCACTGCGTTCGTCGGCTACGAGTGGTCGGCGAACCCGGGCGCCTCCAACCTTCACCGCAACGTCATCTTCCGGGGCAACGACCTCCCCACAACACCGGCTAGCTACTTCGAGGCCGCCTACCCATCCGACCTCTGGGCGGCACTGCGCCAAGACTGCATCGACACCGGCGGCGACTGCGACGCACTGGTCATTCCTCACAACTCGAACCTCTCCACCGGCAAGATGTTTCGGTCGACCGCCGGGACAGGCCAACCCCTCACCGCTGCTGCCGCTGGCGAGCAGGCCGCGCTCGAGCCGCTCGTCGAGATCATGCAGCACAAGGGGGACTCCGAGTGCCACCCGATGAGCCCCCTCGCCGACGAGGAGTGCAGCTTCGAGAAGATGCCCTATAACAACCTCGCGTCCGCCAACCTCGACGTGGTCGGTACGCCCAGCGCGATCGATTTTGTTCGCGATGTCTGGGCCGACGGGCTCGGCCTCGCCGTGGAGCTTGGCACCAACCCCTACACGTTCGGCGTGATCGCGAGCACCGACACCCACCTTGGCACGCCAGGCGCCGTTGACGAGGACGGCTATGCCGGTCACGGCGGCGCCGGCACGGCCCATCGGGACGCGCTGCCGGTGGGCCTGGTCGACAACGTGGCGTTCAATCCCGGCGGTCTCGCAGCGGTCTGGGCTGAAGAAAACACCCGCGACGCGATCTTTGCTGCCCTCAAGCGCCGCGAGACCTATGGCACCAGCGGCCCGCGCATTGCCCTCCGCTTCTTTGGGGGACCGGATCTCGCTGGCGATCTGTGCGCCTCACCTGAGCTCGTCGCGACCGGCTACGCAACCGGCGTACCGATGGGTGGCACGCTCGCCTCGCCTGAGCGCGCACCAACGTTTGTGGTCAGCGCCTCCCGTGACCCGGATACAGCAGCTACCGACCTCGACCGGCTCCAGATCATCAAGGTCTGGCGCGAAGGCGGCGAGGCCAAGAGCCGCACGATCGACGTCACGCCCGCGCGCGACGTCAGCATCGACGCAGACACCTGCGAGGCTTCTGGCGAGGGCGCGCCAACGCTCTGCGCGACCTGGACCGACGATGACTTCGAGGTTGGGCAGGGGGCGCTCTACTACGCGCGGGTCCTCGCGACCCCAACCTGCCGCTGGTCGAAGCTCGCGTGCCTGGAGGCCGGCGTGGACTGTGCTCAGCCCGTGGCCGAAGGGTTCGATGGCTGCTGCGATGAGCGATTTGCGACCACCCTGCGGGAGCGGGCGTGGAGTTCTCCCATCTGGTCGACGTTTTGAGCTCCGCGGCTCGTCGCCTGCGGCGCGCGTCTCGTCGACGGTCGAGGCGAACACTCGCCTGCGTGACCGTCAACGCGTGGCCCGTGTCATCACGTTCTGGGGAAACTCTCGGACGTCTTGGGCCGACATCACCAGAACTCGACGACGCAACGCCGTAGATGCCGCAACACGCCGTGCTTAGCCAACCTGAACGTCCCAGCGCTGACTGGCGTCGGCTGCTCCTCCACTTTGTCGTCCTTGGTGGGCTGCTCCAGGTCGTCGTCCATGCCCTGGCCGCAACGCCCGAGCCGCCCATCATCCATGTCGCCATCGCAGCGGACGCAGGTGGCGCAGAGCGGCAGCGCGCGGTCGACGACGCCCTGCTGCTCGAGCTCGCGTGCCGCTCTGGCTGGCACGAGACCGACCGAATCGTTGTCGATCGCCTCGTCCGAACGATGGCCAAGACCGCTCCCGATGCTCCCCCGAGCGAGCGCCTGCGCCAAGCATATCGGCTGAACCTACACCGCAGCGACCCTCTGACGCGGGCGCGCCTCATCCAGCGGGCTGATGTGGCCATCATGCGCACGCTAAGAGCCCCACTCGAGACCGCGCCGGAAGCCAGCGAGCCAGTGTTCTACGACGTGCACCATCGCTTCTTCCGCACGCTGGCCGATGCAGAGGCAGGCGCAACGACACTCCGCGCCGGCACCGAGGTCAGCGGACATTCGCTGCCAGCTGTCGCCGATCCCTTCGCCCCGCTTCGGGTCACGCGCAACCAGCTCTTTTCCCGGTTCGGCTCCAACGTCGCCGACGAGGTTCACGCGGCGGCAGCGCATGGTGCCCGTGACTGGCGCGGTCCACTCGCTTCACCGCTTGGCTTTCACCTGGTCCGCGTTCTCGGAACCCGCACCGAGCGAGGCCCCGGCGTGCCCGGCACGGCGCTGAAGCCTGGACCGTCCACCCCGGGAGAGCTTCAGCCCCGTCCCAGCAGTGCTCGCGACGCCAGGCGCGCCGTCCTGGACGCACTCCGTCGGTCGTTTCGCGTCGTCGAGCGCGAGCCGTCGCCATGACATCCGCTCGCCAACAAGCCGCCTGGCGCCGAAGCGCAGGCGTGGTGACGACGCTAGCGGTCTTGGCTGCTCTCGTCTGCGCCGTGACGCCAGCGAGCGCGCATCCCTTCGAAGCCGCGAGCTGGACCCTGACCGAGCACGACGACACTGGCGACACGCGAATCGTCAGCACGTTCGAGCGGCCCGCGAGAGCCGCGCCAGGCGAGTTCCTGCGACCACACCTGCCAGCGGACTGCCGGCTCAGCTCGGGCGACCCGAACGGCCACGCAACCTATCGTTGTGACGCGACGCTCAGTGAGCGCGAAGTCGCCGTCGATGGCTTCGCGGAGTCTCCGCGCAACGTGGTTGGGCGCTACGAACGGCGTGCGAGCGACCAAGGGGTGACGTTCGTCTTGCGCACAGACCGTCCGCGCCACCAGCTGGTCCTAGATGCTGCCACCTGGTGGCGAATGGCGGAGCTCGGCGTGCACCACCTCGTCGTAGGGTGGGACCACCTGCTCTTTCTGCTGGCCCTGGTGTTGATGTGCCACACGCTCGGTGTGCTCGCGCGGGCGGTGACGGGCTTCACCGTAGGCCACGCTCTCGCGATCGCGACGCTGGCTGCTGGACTGGTCCCCGCCGGTGGGACGCTTGCTGCGGCCGCCGAGGTCCTCATTGCACTGAGCCTGATGGCCGCAGCGATCGCGACAACCCGGCTCGATCCTTCCGACAATGCGCGCGGTGGAACGCGCTGGGCTGAGTTCGGCCTGGCGCTGGCGATTGGCCTCGTCCACGGGCTTGGGTTCGCCCAGGCTCTGAGCGCAGCTGCTCCCGCCCAGAGCGAGCTTGTCGAGGCGGTCCTCGGCTTTCATCTGGGGGTGGAGCTTGCCCAGCTCGGGTTTGCGGTGGCGGTGTTTTTCCTCTGGCTTGCCGTGCCGGAACGCTGGCAGCCGGGTGGACGCTGGACGGTGACCTATCTGGTCGGCGTCGGAGGCGCCTACGCGCTGCTGGGCGTGTGGCTCGGCTGAGCGCACGGGCTCGACGCACAAATCCGCGCTTCCTGCTTGGCGGGACCTGCTGCGTGAGTAGACTGCGCGCCGATGAACGTCCTTGAGCAAGCACTGTGTGACGATCCCACCTGCGTGTTGGAGTGGGCCCTCGACGCACGGCCAGCCCTTGAACCCCTTGAGCGGGTCCTCCAGAGCGAGCTAACGCGAATCGTCCATGCCCCTGCGGCCGAGCTGCTCGCCGGGATCGACCGGATCCTCCTCAGCGCCACGCCCTCGGAGGGGCTCGACTACCTCCAGCGTGCGGGCGTCTTTGCCGTCATTGCGCCCGAGGTCGATCGCCTGGTCGGGTTCCACCTCGACTTTCCCGCCCACCACAAGGACTTGTGGGACCACACGCTGACGGTCATCGACAAGATGGCTGCCGATGTGGACCTTCGCTGGGCTGCACTCCTGCACGACGTCGGCAAGATCGTCACACGGGACCAAGCGCCCAACGGCAAGGTGACCTTCTTCCGCCACGAGGCCATGGGCGCGTTCCTGGCCCGCGGCATCACGGCGCGACTGTCGATGCCCGAAGCACGTGCCAAGCGCATCGTGTTCGTGGTGGCCCTCCACGGCCGCGTCAACGCCTACGAGCCGAGCTGGTCGGATCGGGCCGTGCGTCGTCTCGCACGCGAGACGCAGGAAGGACTCGACGACTTGATCGCGTTCTCGAGTGCGGACTGGACCACCAAGCACAGCGCGCGCGGCCGAAAGATCCTGCGCCAGCTTGAGCACCTCAAGCACCGCGTTGCCGAGCTCGAGCGCCCGCGAACAACCCTGCCCCGGGGCTTCGGCGGCGCCCTCGCGAGTGCCCTGGGGTTGGAGCCAGGACCTGATATTGGGCGCGCGGTAGCCTGGGTTGTCGACGAGATCGATGCCGGGCGTCTTGCGAAGGACGTCAACCCAGCCGCCAGCGCGGCAGCGTTTCGAGCCGCGTTTCCAGATCATTCCGCCTCCCGTTAGGGGGCGGCCGGCGCTTTCCGAGCTGTCCCGTCAGCGGCATCGTGGTCAGGCGTTGCGGGCTGCACTATGTTGGAGCGGCTGCAGCGAGGGCTCTCGCCCTCCTACGCCGCGCCCATGACCGGCCGGTACGACAGCGTTGGCGGGAATCTTTGCCCGCCATCTGCCCTGTGCGTGTCGTCATCATGGAGGTCGAGAGTGCATCCAGGGGACACTCCGACTATATTGCTCGTGCAACAGGCCGTGAGAGTTGATGCACCACTACGAGATCCGGATCGACGGGCCAGACGAAAGCGCGTTGGAAGTGCGCGTGCTCTGCGCTGCCGGGACTTGGATCGAAGCGTGGCATGAGGCGTTAGATGTCCTAGGCGAACCACCGGCGAGCTCGCAAGCCGTCGGCGTGCTCGCCGGAGAGCGCGTTGTGCACGTGCAGGTGCCGAGCTCGCAGCGCACTTACGTGATTCGAGAGCTCGATGAGCTCGAGCCCGACATGCCGGCGCCCGCGCGTGGCCGTCCGATCCTTGTGACCAAGCGCCGTCAGGACAAGGGGTCTCGGGCGAATGCGCTTCGCGTGCACGCGGTCTCGCCGACGACCCTGCGGTCCGACCGGCCGGCCCGACTCATCCCCGGCGATCCGTCTCTGGAAGACCCAGCCGCGCGTATCCTCAACACCAAGGAACGCCTGCGAATCACCGATCGCGAGGGTGCTTCTCGCCGACGCAACCCCACACGCTTGGGGCTCCCAGCTGCGCCGAACCCGGCCAACGAGGCGCCTCAGCCCGCCAGCGACGGCGCCCGCACGGCTGTCGACCTGCACGCGATCAACGCGGCCCTGCCCCAACAGTTCCGAGCGGTCGCTGCCGGCGGAAACCCCACCGACGCCCTATCAAAGGCCGTCGACACCGCGTGGCAGCACGTTGAGTGTCGAATGGTTCAGCTCCTGAAGTGGACCGATGACGAGACCCTCGAGGTCATCGAGGCACGCGGCGAACGCGCGCTGGAGTCCGACAGCTGCACCCTGAAGTCGATCGACTCGTTCGCTGCGCTCTCCGGGATGCACCCGTCGCGCGTTCGATTTCCACGCCACGAGATGCACCTCGCCTACTGCACGGCAGACCAGCATCGCGTGAAGGTCGAGGTGCGGTCCGCCATCTGCGTGCCGATCTTTGTCGAGGAAGACCCCTACGGCGTGATGCTGCTGATCGACTCCGCCCGCGAGCTTGGGTTCGACGATGGAGAACTCCGCGCCATCACCTACCTCGCTTCGACCGTCGCCCGCTCGCTCGAGAGCAACGGCTGAGCGGTTTCCGCGTCCGTCGGCCGAAGGACTAGTCCTAAAACAAACGCTACTTCCGGCTGCGCCTTCCGATCTACGCACCACAGCGGCGTCGGGGCGGTCGCTGCGCTCACTCGGACTCGACGATGCACGCTAGTCCCAAAACAAGCGCTCTTTCCGGCTGCGCCTTCCGCGATGCACTCGCCAGCGACGTCCGTGCGTTCGCTTCGCTCACGTGAACTCGACGATGTACGCATCGCCTTCGTCCAGCGGACCCCGCTGGCAAGCACATCGCCTTCGCCTCGCTCGAAAACAGCGCTTGATTTGGGACTAGTCGAGACCCGAGGGCCCTACGCCATCCGCGTAGGACCGAGGCTCGGCGAAGCGGGTACAACCCGAGCGTCTCTCGATGCGAGTAGACGTTAGCCCAACCGTGAGGCTCCTGTTACACTCCGCGCGTGAACCCGCCCCCTGATGCGAAGCCGCGCTTTTGGCCAACGGCCCTCTTGTGGTCCGCGCTGCTCCTCGTTGGACTGT